>CAIMVB010000361.1 GCA_903844785.1 uncultured Rhodospirillales bacterium
AAGGTAGGCTTGCAGGCCTTGCCGCCGCCCATGCGGCTTTCTATCGCGGTGATATCGCGCGCGAGATTGTGGCCTTCCAGCAGCGCGAAGGCGGCTTTCTGACCATGGAGGATATGGCCGGCTTCCGTTCCCGGCTGGAACCCGCCATCACGCGCCGCTGGCGTGGGCATGAGGTGATTACCTGCGGCCCATGGTGCCAGGGCCCCGCATTATTGGAAGCGCTATTGCTGATGGAACGCGCTGGGCTGGATGGGCTGGAACACAACTCGGCGGAATATCTGCATCTTTTCACCGAATGCGTGAAAGCGGCCATGGCGGATCGCGAATATCATTTTGGCGACCCGGCTTTCATTGATGTGCCGCTCGATAAGCTGCTGTCAGACACACATCTGGCAGCACGTGTGGCAGAAATGGACCCGGTGCGCGCGCATCCTGCCATGTATCCACCCTTGCTCGGCGCAGGGCGCGCGGCGGATGGGCCGGTGCGGCGTGACCTGCCGACGATTGAGGCGGATACATCCTATGTCGCGGTGGTGGATCGTTGGGGCAATGCTTTCAGCGCGACACCTTCGGATGGTTCCTGGAATTCGCCGGTGGTGCCGGGGCTTGGACTCATTCCGTCCAATCGCGGAAGCCAAAGCCGGCCTGATCCCGCGCATCCAGCCGGTGTCGCGCCTGGCAAGCGCCCGCGGCTGACACCCAACCCGGCCATGGTGGTGACGCGCGGCGGCGGGGTGATGCCCTTCGGCACGCCGGGCGGGGATGTGCAAATCCAAGCCATGTTGCAGGTGATGTTGAATGTGCTGCATTTCGGCATGGAATTGCAGGAAGCGATCGAAGCGCCGCGCGTTTCATCTTATGCCTTCCCATCATCCTTCGCGCCCTTTGATTATTTCCCGCGCCGGCTTGCGGTGGAAACCCGCATTCCTGAAGCGACGCGCAATGCGCTGGCGGGCCGTGGCCATGACATCAAGGAATGGCCAGACATCACCTGGCTGGCGGGCAGTGTTGAAGCCGTGATGTCTGACCCGGAAGCGGGGCTGGTGCGCGCCGGGGCTGATCCACGTCGCCCGGCTTATGCGATTGCGGGATGAGTGAGAAAGCTTCTGCACCAAAGGCAGACGCGCTGCTGAAGCAAGCCATGGCGCGGCTGCAGGCGCGGGAATTTCACGCTGCCGCGCCATTGTTCCAGCGCGCCATTGCACTTGGAAGTGATACGCCGGAAATTCGCAATAATCTCGGCCAGGCCTTACGTTTTTCGGGCGATAGCGCAGGCGCCGAAGCCGCTTTCCGGGAAGCGCTCAGGCAACGCCCGGCTTATGTGCGCGCTGCTGCCAATCTGGCGGCATTGCTTTTGCCAAAGCGCGCCGATGCGGCGACTGAGGTTTTTGCTGCTGTACTTGCCGCCGGCGCGGGAGAAGCGCTGCACCGCGCCGCCGCGCAGCTTTGGAAAGATGCTGCTCGGCCAGATCAGGCGCTTCACCATTTGGAAGCGGTGCTGACGACATCACCGGATGATGCGCTGCTGCGGAGCGAATTGGGCACCACGCTGATGGGGCTTGGCTGTCCAAGTGCGGCGATCCCACATCTGGCGCAGGTGGCTGCGGCATTGCCGGAACGCGCGGATGCCAAGGTGAATTACGGCCTCGCCTTGCAGCAATCGGGCGATATCGGCGCGGCCATGGCGGTGCAGCGCAGCGCTATTGAGCAAGACCCGCTCTGCCGCCCGGCCTGGCAAAATCTATTGCTGGGCTTGAATTACATGCCGGGCATTACGGCGGAAGAAGTGGCAGCCGCGCATCGCGCCTATGCCGCGCGTTTTGCCCGGCCAGCACCGGCGCCCTTTGCCAATACGCCAGACCCGGATCGGCGGCTGCGGATTGGTATGCTCTCGGGCGATTTCCGCCAGCACCCTGTTGGATATTTTCTGGAAGCGGCCATTGCACAGCATCAACGCGCGGGTTTTCACCTAACCGCCTATGATGTCGGCAAACGCGCCGATGCCACCACCGCCAGGTTGCGCGGGCTTTTTGATCAATGGAATGCGCTGGGTAGCTTGGATGATGCCGCGATTGCCGCGCATATCCGCGCCGATGCAATTGATATTCTGGTGGACCTGACCGGCCATACGGAAGCCAGCCGTATTGGCGTGATGGAATATCGCCCAGCGCCGGTGCAAGTTAGTTGGATTGGCTATGCCAATACCAATGGCGTCGCCGCGATGGATTGGATCATTGCCGATGCCGTGGTGCTGCCGCCAGAAGATGAAGCGCTGTACAGCGAAAAACCGCTGCGCCTGCCTGGGTGTTATTTATGCCTAACCCCGCCGCAGGAGGCTGTGGCACCTAGCCCGCCGCCCATGCTGCACCAGGGCCATGTGACCTTCGGCTGCTTCAATAACCTGGCGAAGATCAATGATGAGGTTCTGGCCGCCTGGGCCACCATTCTGGCCCGCCTGCCTGATGCGCGGCTTTTGCTGAAAACCAGCGTGCTGGGGGAAGCCGCCACGGCGCAAAAACTCCGCGCGCGTTTTGCGGTGCTGGGCGGCGATACCCTGCGGCTTGATCTGGAAGGGCATAGCCCGCGCAAGGGCTATTTCGCGCGCTATGGCACCGTGGATTTCATGCTGGACCCCTTCCCCTTCCCGGGCGGCACCACCACGGCGGAGGCGATCCATGCCGGGGTGCCAAGCCTGACCCGGCGCGGGCGCGGCGGCATGATCAGCCGCAATGGCGAAACCCTACTGAGCGCGGTGGGGCTGACCGATTGGATTGCGGCGGATACGCAAGATTACATCGATAAAGCGGTAGCCTTCGCGGAGGATGGGCAGAGGCTGGCGGCACTGCGCGCCCGGCTTTCGCTTGGGCCCCTGGCCGATGCCGCGACCTATGCCCGAGGCCTGGAGGCTGGCTGGCGGCGGATTTGGCGCGCTTGGTGCCAGGAACAGGCCAAGGCTGGGGCGATTTCATCGGCGGCGGAAAAGGTCTAGTAAACGCTTCGCCTGGCCCGCCTGGCGGAATGGTAGACGCAGCGGACTTAAAATCCGCAGCTCGCAAGGGTGTGGGGGTTCGAGTCCCCCGGTGGGCAGGCAGTTCTTGTGTTCAGGCATCGCTGCATCACATGCGGTGCATGTCTCAGCCCAATGTGACCATCTGGTTTGACGGTGCCTGCCCGCTTTGCCTGCGGGAAATCGCACTGATGCGCCGGCTGGATCGGCGTGGCGCGATCAGCTTTCTGGATATTGGCGATAGCGCCACAAGCTGCCCGATTGACCCCGCGCTTCTGCTCGCACGGTTTCATGCGCGGGAAGGCGATGGGCCATTGTTGCATGGCGCGGCGGCCTTTGCGGCCATGTGGCGCGCCATTCCACTGCTGCGCCCGCTTGGCATCGCGGCGCGCTTGCCGCCGGTATTGTGGGTGCTGGAAGGCGCTTATCGCGCCTTCCTTCGGGTGCGGCCGCGCTTGCAGGCTTGGGCGCGATAAAGCGCTTCAGCTTTGCAGTTTGATGCCAGATTCGCGGATCACGCGTGCCCATTTGGCAATGTCATCGGCAATCCTGGCGCGCATCTGGTCACTATCGCCATCCACAATATCAAGGCCAAGCCCGGTAAAGCGTTGGCGCATGGCAGGTTCTGCCAGAATGGCCCGCGATGTCGCCTGCACGCGGTTCAGGATGGGCTGCGGCGTGCCTGCCGGCGCCATGGTGCCGAACCAGGAACTGGCTTCAAAGCCTGGGAAGCCTTGCTCAACCAGCGTCGGCATTTCCGGCGCGTTGGTTGAGCGTTGCAGCGTGGTGATGCCAAGCCCGCGCAACTGCCCATCGCGTACCATGGGCAGCACGGCGCCAATATTCTGGATGCCGATCTGCACACTGCCATTCAGCACATCGGCCATATTCGCGCCGCGATAGGGGATGTGTTCCATCTTGATGCCGGCCTGGCTGCAGAACATCTCACCCGCAGCATGCTGCGGCGTGCCGACGCCCGGCGTACCATAGGATACCTTGCCCGGATTGGCCTTTGCGTAAGCGACCAATTCCTGGATCGTGCGCGGCGGAAAATCGCGGTTCGACACAAAAAGCGATGGCATGGCGAAGGCAAGATGAATCGGCGCCAAATCCTTCACGGGATCAAAAGGCAGGCGCTGCAGGTTTGGCAGAAGGGTTAAGGCGGCACTTGCCGCCCACATCAGCGTATAGCCATCCGGCGCCGATTTCGCGACGCGATCCACGCCAATAGCGCCGGAATTGCCCGCGACATTTTCGACCACGACGGGCTGGCCCCAGGCTTCGCTGAATTTCTGCGCGAAAAGCCGGCCTGTCACATCCGTGGCACTGCCGGCGGTGAAGCCCACCACCAGCCGCACTGGGCGATCCGGCCAAGCGCCCTGCGCAAAGGCCCCGGTTGCAGCGCTAGCCCCGGCCAAAGCGACGCCGCCCAACACCAGGCCGCGCCGCGAAAGCGATGCTGTCATGAATTTCCTCCCCAAGATTTTTTGCGCCTCGCTGAAGCCTAAGCCATCAGCGGGATTGGGGAAGCGTAACGCGGGAAAACGCGCGCCGTCCACGCAAAAGCGGGGCGGCGGCGCGGGCTTCAGGCCGAAACTTGTCGCGCCAGATCGTGCTTGGCGAGTGCCGCCCCCGCCGCCCAGGCCGGCACCACGGGCCGTGGCTTTTCGAACCAGAGGCAGGTTTCCTCAATGCCGCGCGCGGGGCACCAGATGCGCCCTTCCCCTAGCGGGCCAAAGCCGAGCAAGCGGATCACGGCCAATGAGGCCGCGTTATCCGGCTGCACCGCTGCGCGCAGGCAATCAATATCCATGTGTTTGAAGGCAAGATCCACCGCGACCGGCCCGGCTTCGCGCATCAACCCCTGACCCTGGTACTTTTCCCCAAGCCAATAGGTAGTGAGCGCTACCCGGTCATCACCCGGCGGGCAGACCAGGCTGACCCAGCCGCACATGGCGCCATCAGCTTTGCGTTCCACCGCCAGCGGCAGGGACCGCCTTTCCGAAGCGGCGCCGCGCGCCGAGGTGATTTTCTCCTCCGCCATCGGTGAGGAGAAAGGCACCGGCCAAGAGGCCAGGCGCTTGCTGATCGCCTCCGTCATCATCTCCGCAATCGCTGGGGCATCGCGGCCTTCGACGCAGCGCAACCGAAGGCGAGGCGTTTCCGCTACGGGAGCGGATGGGAGAAAAACAACCATAAGATGTATATAGTATATAGAAAACTATTTAGCCAGAAGATTCTTTAACCGTTCTACAGCTTTTCCGCGAGGTTGATCGAATAGGCGCGATAAGGAAAAAATCCCATGCCAAGCTCGGGCGCGATGATGAGAAAATTCCATGAAGCCCGCCCGGCCATTTCGTCGCCCAAAGCCAGAATCGCCTGATCCACCAAAGCCTAAGGCCTGAAATCCGGCAAATTCCACTGTGCGTCCGGCGATGAGGGCGCTGCCTTTCGCAGCGGCAGAAATAAGATCTTCTTCCTTTGAATCGGCGCCAAACAGATAAATCGCAAGCGGCGCGGGCTGGGATGCAACCCAGGCGAGTGCTCTTTCCAATGAAGTTTCTTCGCGCAAAAGTAGTATAGGGCCGAAGATTTCTTCCTGGCAGATCGGCGCTTCGGGCGGCGCTTCCGCCAGCCTCAGCGCCATGCGCCGTCCATGGCCATCCTCTGCCAGGGGGGTCAGGCTGGCGCCGGCCATCAGGCGTTCAAGCCGGGCATATTGGGCGGCATTGATCACCGCGGTTTCTGGCAAGCCGATGCCGGTTTGGCGGCAGGCTTCGATGAAGGCCTGCTTGCTATGGCCGACCAGCAGCACCGTATCCGGCGCCACACAGGTCTGCCCGGCGTTGAAGGCCTTGCCGGCCAGAATATCCCGCGCGGCGCGTTTGAGATCCGCCCCCGGCAGCACCAGCACAGGACATTTGCCGCCCAATTCCAGCGTGAGTGGCGTCAGGTTCGGCGCAGCGGCCGCCATGATTTTGCGCCCCGTGGCCGTGCTGCCGGTGAAGACCAAATGATCCCAGCGCTGTGCCGCGAAATCCGCACCGATTTCCGCCCCGCCTTGCACGCAAAGCGCGATATCATCGCCCAAGGCAGCGCGCAGGATTTCCGCAATAAGTGCGGCGGTGCGCGGCAGCGCTTCCGATGGCTTCACACAAACCCGGTTGCCAGCGGCGATGGCATCAATCGCGGGCAGCAGCGCCAATTGCACCGGGTAATTCCACGGCGCCATGATGCCGATCACGCCTTTCGGGACGCATTCTTCCCGCGCACGCGCTGGCCAGAAAGGGTAGGGCACGCTCACGCGACGCGGGCGCATCCAAAGCCAAAGATTGCGCCGCACATAAAGCGCCGCATCCGCCACCAGCAACACATCCGCAAGTAAGGTTTCAATCGGTGCGCGGCCTTCATATTCCGCATCCAGCACCGCCATGATGTCCGGCGCGCGTTTCTTCACCTCGCGCGCCAGGGAAAGCAGCATCGCGCGGCGCTGCTTGAGGTTTGGCGCGCCATCTCGCGCTTCAGCGACGCGCAAGGCGGCAAGGGCTTCGGCGGGGGTCATCGCGGCACGGCTTTAGCGGCAGCCTCACCGGAAAGCACCGCAGCTTCAATGGTGGCGGGCAGGCGCGGCCAGGTCCAATCCCCGGCCAGGACCAGATTGCGATAAATCTGCCGTAGCGGCTGCGGCGGCATGCCAACCGCATGGCGCGGCGTGGCGCGGCGTTCCTTCACGGCACGCATCGCGGGCGGGCTTTCCGGCCAATCGCCCGGTAGGCCGAAAGCCTTGGCGGCAGCGCGAATTTCCGCCCAGGCGCGTGGCGCAAGATCAGGCGCTTGTTCTTCCACTTCCGCATCCGCCGCGCTGACGGTGACACTCACGCCACTTGGCCGCACCAGCACCCATTGCGTGAGGCCGCCCAGCACCCCGATGAACCGCACCGGCCCTTTGCCGCGATGCGCGAAATGCAGATTGAGGATTGGCGCATGGCGTTCCGGCACACGCAGTTTTGGGATCAGCCGCGCCACTTCCCAAGGCGGCAGTGCCAGCACAATTTCATCACGCGCTTGAAGCATGATGCTGTCATCGCCGAAATGCAGTGCAATAATGCGCCCTTCCGCTTCCGTCATGGCGCGGAGCCTGGCACCAAAGCGAATGGTGGCGCCAGCCTGTTCCAAAGTGCGCAAGGCAGGCGCGATCAAATCCGGCCCCAGCCCATCGCGTGCCACCAGCAGTGCACCCGCCCCAGGCCGCCCAAGCCGGCGCAACACCACGCCAAGCCGCGCGGAAGACGCCTCATGCCCCGGCGTATTCAGCGCCGCCACAGTGAGCGGTTCGATCAGCGCACGATAAAGCACGGGATGCGCCGCCATGGCTGCCGCGACAGGCCGATCACCAATGGGCAAGGCCAGGCGCAGCAGCGCAAGGATGCCACTGGCGCTCAAGCCCGGTGGGCGTTTGGCAGGGTCGCGCCAGGCGAGCGGGCTGGCGGCGATGCGCCGCGCGCTGCCATCAGCCAAATCGAAAACCGGCAGGCCTTCCGGTTCGGCTTCCACCCAAGCATCGCGCGCGCCGATATCAGACAGAAAGCGCAAAGCGGCACGATTGGCGCCCATCAGCGCATGGGTGCCGTTATCTGTGCCATCCGGCAGCGCGCGGCAGCGCCCGCCGGCGACAGGTGTGGCTTCGTGTAGCACCACTTGGCGCCCGGATTGTGCCAGGCGCAAAGCCGCCACCAGCCCCGCAACGCCTGCGCCAATCACATGGCAGGTGGCTTGCAGGCTCACGCGCGGCCGAGGCGCGCTTGCGGCACCGGCGCCAAACCCAGCGCGAATACTGCCATGCGCAGCTTTTCACCGCGTGTCAGGCGCGGCCGCGGGCGCGGCAAGCCAAAGCCGCGTGCCATGAGCCGTTCAAACAGGCGCTGATAGCCCCACATCATGATGCGCGCCGGCAAAAGTGCGCGTTGATCCAAGTGGCGCAATTCTGCCTCTGCCCGCGCGAAACCCGCTGCCGCATCTTCCGCAAGCCGCGCGGCAGTACGCGCAAAACCTGGGCTTGCAATCAGCGTTGCGGCGGGTGCATCGGCCACGCCTTCAGCCGCCAGCAAATCATGCGGCAGATAAACACGATCGCGCGTGGCATCTTCATCCAAATCGCGCAGGATATTCACCAATTGCAACGTGCGCCCCAGACCCAGGCCGAAATCCGCCGCTTCCGGCGCGCCGAAAATCCGTACCGCCATGGCGCCAACACTGCCGGCCACGCGCCGGCAATAAAGGTTCAGCGCTTCGGTATCCGTGATGCGCAGGCTAGGCGTAGAATCGGTTTCCATCCCCGCGATCATCGCTTCGCATTCTTCGATTGGAAGCGCGAAGTTCGCTCGCGCCAGTGCCAATTCACGCGAAAGCGCACAATCCGGCGCACGCAGCTTGCCGCGCCAATCAGAAAGGAAACGGCGCTTTTCATCTTCCGGCATGGCGCCATCAGCAATGTCATCCACCGCGCGGCAAAA
The DNA here is from genome assembly GCA_903844785.1 of uncultured Rhodospirillales bacterium. Taxonomy (GTDB): domain Bacteria; phylum Pseudomonadota; class Alphaproteobacteria; order Acetobacterales; family Acetobacteraceae; genus Neoroseomonas. Next base: position 8,521 of record CAIMVB010000361.1, read on the forward strand.
GGCATAAACCGCCCAAAGCGCACGACGCCTTTCGCCCTTCAGCGCCGACATGCCGCGCGCGAAGGAAGACCCGGCGCGCCCGACGCGCGCACTGACCAAAGCCGCATCGCTTGGCCCGGTGCCGAGTGCGGCACGAAAGCCATGCAGGAAATCGAGGCGCGATAGGGCAACACGCCCCAGAACAGGATCCGCTGCACGCAGCCTTGCGAGCAGCCGCCGCGCGAGTGCGATCGTGACAGCGCTTTCACGTGCCAGGCGCTTCGCCGAAATCAGCCGGGGCGCGGCGGCGGCAGCATCCAGCCTTTCTTCCACCCGATCCAGCGCCGCATCGAGCACAGCGCGGCGCGCTTCGGTATTGGCGGGGTCGAAGAAGCGTGCCTCACCACCTGCCAATGCCATCCAGGATTCCGGCAAATAAACACGGCCGATATCGCGCCGATCCGGCACCAGATCCTGCACATGGTTCAGGATTTGCAGCGCGGTACAAAGCGCATCCGCCGCCGCAATGGCTTCAGGCTTCGTTTCATCATGCAGGCGCAGCAACATCCGCCCAACAGGATTGGCCGAACGCGCGCAGTAATCTTCCAAAGCCGCCCAATCCGCATAGCGGGTTTGCGTGGCATCCTGCCGAAAAGCCGAAAGCATCAGCCGCGCTTCTACCGTGCCACTGCCCGCGCGATGCAGCCCGATGGCGGCGGGTTCATCGGTTGCGGGATCATCCAGCGCCGCTTCAAGTACTGCCAAGCGCCGTAGCTTTTCTTCTGCGTCTAGTGCCGGATCATCGGCGATATCATCCGCCGTGCGCACAAAGCGATAAAACCCCATCACCTTGGGGCGCATTTCCGGCGCCAATAGCCGGGACGCTACAGGGAAATTCTCAGACCCTGGGTCACGCGTGGGCGCGCGGGAGGCAGCACCCTGATCCGTCATGCCGCGCCACTGGCGGAATAGGCGCGGCCCTTCCAGCCGGCAGGGCGCCCGATCAGCACGCGCACCAGCGCAGTCCATTGAATGGCGAGCCCAACCAATACGGCCAAGGGATGCAGCGGCACCGTCCACCAGGCTTCGCGGGTTTTGAAGGTAATGACAGCGCGCAAGCCGAATACCAGCACAATGGCAAGCGCCGCCTGCCATGCCGGCAACAGGAAGAAGGGCCAGATATGCGCGCCGGCCAAAAGCGTGGTCCAGATGGGCAGGCCAACGGGCGTTGCCATGCCTTCATGCGCATTCTTGATGAAGCCATTCCAACTGGCGCGAAAACCATCATACATGCGGCATTGCGCCAGCGTGACACCTGCCACCATTTCCGTCCGAAAACCTTGCGCACGCAAGCGACGCGACAACTGCAAACCATCATGCAGCAAGGTGCGAATGGCGCCATGCCCGCCAATGGCTTCATAGGCGCCGCGTTCAAACAAAATCAATTGCCCGCAAGCAGCGCCAAGCTCTGCGCGTTCTGTCTCGGCCCGCCCGCCACCCGGCAGATAGCCAATCAGCAGCAGATTGATCATCGGCACCGTGAGTGCTTCACCCAAAGTGCCAATGATCTGGCGTGGCACACCGGTCACCATACCAAGCTTCTGCCGCGCGGCATGACCACACATCGCAGACGCCGCATCACGCGCAAGCCGCACATCGGCATCAATGAACAGGAAATGTGTCCCCTGCGCTGCTTCCGCCAAACGCGCGCAGGCATGCACCTTGCCGGTCCAACCCTGCGGCAGCGGCGGGCAAGACAGCAAACGCACCCGCGCATCCCGCGCGGCATAAGCATTCACAATCGCCGCCGTGCGATCGGTTGAAGCATCATCCATCACCAGCACTTCAATCGCGACACCTTGCTGCGCCAGCGCGGCATCAAGGCAGGCGGCGATATGTGCTTCCTCATTCCGCGCTGGGATCAGGATGGAAACCAGCGCATCCTTGGGCGCGGGCCCCTGTGCCTTTGCCATACGGCGGAGATTATCTATCGCAAAGCCAATCGGAAACAGCGCCAAGGCAAGCGCAATCCAGGGCAAGAAATCGATCATGGTGCGGTCTCTGCTCGGGGATCATGACGGGGGTCGAAGCGTTCGCCGCGCAGCAGCGCCTTGATGCGGCGCCAGCCTTGATAAATACCGCCCATGCCTTCCTGCCCTTGCACTAGGGTTTGAAACGCGGCCGGATCGCGGGCGATGGCATCAGCGCTGAGCTTTTCCATGACCGCTGCCAAGGCATCAGAAAGCAAGGCGCTGCGCGCCTCACGCGGCGCTTCCAGCAGCGTCCCAGCCGGTATGGGCGCGCCGAAAGCGGCCAGCATTTCCGCCTTACGCTCACTCCAGAAGGGATAATCCAGCGCGAGTGGCACGAACACCGCATCAGGTGCGATTTCTGGCAGGCGGATCATGCCGGGCGCGATGGGAACCGGCCTTTCGCGCGGGTCACTGAAGCGCCCCGGCGCATTGATCCAAAGGATATGCGCGGGATCAGCCAGAACCTTCTCCACCACCCGCAAGAAGGCGACCGATCCGCGCGCCGATCCGGTTTCAATGCCAAACACGCCAAGCCGCGTCATGAAACGATATTTCTCAATCGCCTTCGCATCCATCGGCGTGAATAAGGGCCGATGCGGCAAAAGCCGGCGATAGAGCAGCATGAACGCCACGCCATCCCACCAGGAAGGATGATTGGCGAAAATCACCACTGGCTTGCCTGCCGGCAATTCAGGCAGGCCCCAGCGCGCCACGCGTAGCGCGCGCATGTGTTTGCGGAAAAACCGCGTGAACATGAAATCGAAAAAATCCAGATGGCGCGCCGAACGCAGCGCCACCGGGTCAGGCACTTGTTTTGCCGGGCCTGTCGTCATTCCGCCGCGGCGGGAAGCTCGGCCTCTCGCCGGCCGGCCAATTCCGCTTCGGGGGACATGCCGCGCCCACCAAGATCACGGTCCAAAGCATCAGCGGCGATCCAGCCAGACATCATCACCATCGGCATGCCAGGGCCGGGATGCGCGGCACCGCCGGCCAGATAAAGCCCCTTGATCGCCTTGCTGCGATTGCTCGGCTTGAAGGCGCCGGTGAAGGAACCATGCGATGCCAGGCCATAAATCGCGCCGTTCAACACCTTGTAGCGGTTATGGATATCAACCGGCGTCAATTGGCTTTCGCAGACAATGCGGCTTTCAATATCTTCCAGCCCTGCCGTGCGCTTCAGCTTATCCAGGATTTTCTGCCGATAGGCCGGAAACATCTTGGACCAATCATGATGTGGGCGCAGATAGGGCGTGTGCACCAGCACATAAAGCGCTTCGCCCCCTTCGGGTGCCACCGAAGGATCAGTGCCCGATGGTGCAGCCAGGTAGGCCGTCGGGTCCGGCGCCGGTTCGCCCTTGCGATAAATCGCATCAAATTCTTCTTCCGCATCGCGGGAGAAGACGAAATCATGATGCGCCAAATGTTCGTAACGGCGGTTAAGCCCAAGATAGAGCACCACGCCGGAACAGGCGGGCTCATATTTCTTGGCATAGCGCTTGGAAGCATTGCCCTTCACCAATTCCGTATAGGTGCGGATGGCATCCATGTTCGAAATCAGCGCGTCGCAGGCAATGCGTTCGCCATTGGCCGTGACACTGCGTACCGCGCCACCCACGATTTCAATATCCGTCACCTCGGCGTTGGTGCGCAGATCAGCGCCAAGCGATGCTGCCAAATTGGCAAGCCCTTCCGCCGTGGCGCGCGTGCCACCTACGGGATACCAAACGCCTTCGGATGCCTGCATATCGCCAATGCTGCAGAGCACCGCTGGCGCCAGATAGGGGCTCGATCCGACATATTGCGTGAAGTGATCCAGCATTTGCGCCAATTGCTCATTCGGCACATGGCCGCGAATGACCTTGGCAACCGTCTGGCCCATGCGCAGCGCCATCACATCGCGCAGTACATTGGGCTTGAAATTATCGCCAAGGTTCAGCGTATCGCCAATGCCTTCCACCGGCTTCCAGAAGAAGAATTTTTCGGAAACCTTGTGCAGATGGCGGGCAACGCGCTGGAAGCGTTCATACCCCGCGCCGTTCGGCCCGCCGGGTGCGAATTCATCCATCAGCCGTGCCATATCCTGCACGTTTTCGATCAGATCAATCTGCTTGCTGCCATCAAAAAAGCAGCGCCATTGCGGATCAAGCCGGATCAGCGGCATTTCCTTTTGCTGATCACGCCCCGCTTCGGCGAAGATGCGGCGCAGCACGCGCGGCACTGTCAGGATGGTGGGGCCCATATCGAAGCGGAAATTCCCGCGCCCATCCGGTGATGGCAGGTTCAGTACCGCCGCCTTGCCGCCCAGCCAGGAATTACGCTCAAGTACGGTGACCTGATGCCCACGCGCCTGCGCGGTGGCGGCGGCTGCAAGCCCGCCCAAACCGCTGCCAATGACAACTACCTTGGCACCCATCGCGCCCTCTCCTTCTCAGTCGCCTGATACGGACTCGCTCGCCCGCATGTGGCGCGGGCTGCGTTCGCTGCGCGCCAAGCCCAAATCCTGCAACAATAAATCCGTGCTGATGCGCGCACCTTCGTAAATCACCGGCAGCCCACTGCCTGGATGCGTGCCGCCACCCACCAGATACACGCCCCGCGCCTTGCCAAAGCGATTGCGCGGGCGGAAATGCATCATCTGCCGCACATTATGCGCCAGGTTGAAGGTGGCGCCATAACCCACCGCATACTCATCGCGCCAATCCTGCGGCGAGAGGATTTTTTCATACCGAATGCGGCTTTCGATATCAGTGAGGCCGAGCGCCTTCAGCCTATCCAGCGCAAGGCGCCGATAGCGCGGCGCTTCCGTCGCCCAATCCGCGCCACCCAAAAGATTCGGCACTGGCACCAGCATGTAAAGCGTGGAATGGCCGGGCGGCGCGAGCGAAGGATCAGTGCCGGCAGCCGCCTGCACATAAAGCGAAGGATTTTGCGGAATAATACCAGATTCAATCTGCGCCAGATTGTTTTCGTAATCTTCTGCCAGAAGCACGGTATGATGCGCCAGATCAAGCTCGCCTTCAATGCCCAGGTACAGCATGAAGGTGGAACAGGAATATCGCGCTTCGGCGATTTTCTTATCCGGCCATTGCGGGCGCTGTTCTTCTTCCATCAAACCAGGAATGGCATGGGCGAAATCGGCATTCACAACTACCGCATCAGCGGCATGCAAGCGCCCGCCCGCTTCAACACCCACAGCGCGCCGGCCTTCAAAGACAATGCGATCAACCTTGGTGTTCAGGCGGATATCCACGCCAACACTTTCGGCCACCCGCGCCATGGCTTCAGACACCACGCCGCAACCACCACGCGGATGGAAGACGCCATGTTCGTATTCCAGGAAGGACAGGATGGAAAACATGCTCGGGCAACGAAAGGGACTCATGCCGAGGTATTTGGACTGGAAGGAGAATGCCAAGCGCGTGCGCGGGTCCGAGAAGTGTCTTTGCAATTCCTGATCGAGCGAAAGCCAGGGCCGCAAATGCTTAAGCCCATTCATCACTTCCGGCGCCAGATAAGTCATCACGCCATGAAAGGGCCGTTCCAGCACAGGGCGGAAGGCTTCCAGCTTCACACGGTTTTCCGCCATGAAACTGCGTACGCCAGCGGCATCGGCGGGATTGATCTTCGCCACTTCCGCTTCCATACGCGCCAGATCGGGCGTCGCATCAATCGTCACCGGCTTGGCACCTTCAAACACCAGCCGGTATTGCGGATCAAGGCGGATCAAATCCACCTCATCTTCAAGCCGCGCGCCGCAGGCTTCGAAGATTTCCGCCAGAATGCGCGGATACAAAAAGAAGGTTGGCCCGATATCGAAGCGATAGCCGCCAGGCGCCGTTACGGTACGGGTGCGCCCGCCGACCACGCCATCCTTTTCAAACACAGTAACCCGCACGCCTGACGAAGCGAGCAGCATGGCAGCCGCCAGCCCCCCGGGTCCGGCGCCGATCACGGCGACATGGGGGCGGGTTTGCGAAAGGGAGGGAGGCGAAGCGTTCATCCGGCGATCTGTCTTTACGGCTTAACGGTAGCAAATGTCCAAAGGCAATTACAAACCAGGCCGTTCAAAGGGTCGCGGAGGCCCTCAGGCCGCCATCGCCCCCTCAATCTCCGCGAAGCGCGCCCCGGCGCGCGGCAGAAGCCGCCGCAGATAGAAATCCGCCACCGCCCCATAGGCCGCGGCATCTGCCGCAGCCGCCCGCGCGAGAAGAGCACCACCCAGAACCCAGCCCACCGCATCCAAATAGGCAGTCGCGAGCGATTGGCTAGCCTCTGCATCGCGGCTTTGCACTTCCAGCACCGCTTCCGTGGTCCGCGCCAGGCCTTCTGCCGCGGCGCGCAGCCTGGCATCGGGCAGGGCGGCGATCTCAGTGATCAGGGCGCGCATTTCCGCCCCGCCGTCGCGGGCGAGCTTGCGGGTCAGCAGGTCAATCGCCTGGATGCCGTTGGTGCCCTCATAAATCGGGGCAATACGCGCATCGCGCAGCACCTGGGCGGCGCCGGTATCCTCAATAAAGCCCATGCCGCCATGCACCTGCACGCCGATCGAGGCGGTTTCCACCCCGCGATCCGTGGCCCAGGCCTTCAGCACCGGGATCAGCAAGGCCAGCCGGGCGCTGGCCGCGGCATCGCCCAACAGCTCCGCCTTATCCGCCGCCACCGCCGCTTCCAGCATGATCAGGCGGGAAGCGAGCGTGCAGGCGCGCATTTCCATCAGCATGCGCGCCACATCCGGGTGTTCGGCAATGCTGCGCCCGCCCTGCACGCGCTGCGCGGCATATGCTTCGGCCAAGCGCAGCGCCGCCGCGCCATGCGCGACACCTTGGGTGCCCACGCCAAGCCTGGCATTATTCATCATGGCGAACATGGCTTGCAGGCCGCGATGCGGCTCGCCGACCATCTCGGCCTCGGCGCCCTCATACATCATGATGCAGGTGGGGCTGCCATGGATGCCCATTTTGCGTTCGATACCACCGCAGCGGAACGCATTGCGCGCACCATCGGGCAGGATTTTCGGCGCGGCGAATAGCGAAATCCCGCGCGAGCCCGGCGGCGCATCCGGCAGGCGCGCCAGCACCAGATGCAGGATATTGCCGGCGCAATCATGCTCACCCCAGGTGATGAAAATCTTCTGCCCATGCAGGGCATAACGCCCATTGCCGAGCGGTTCGGCGCGTGTCCGCAGCACGCCCAAATCACTGCCAGCCTGCGGTTCGGTCAGGCACATCGCGCCAGTCCATTCGCCCGCGATCATCGGTGGCAGCCAGCGCGCCGCCTGATCCGGCGTGGCGTAATGGCGCAGCAGGTCAATCGCGCCGGCGGAGAGCAGCGGCCCCAGCATGAAGGAGGTATCAGCCGCCATGCCCAATTCCACCATGGCGGTCCATAGGCTGAGCGGCAGCCCCTGCCCGCCATGTTCCGCCGGGGCGGCGAGGCCCTGCCAACCGCCTTCGCGCCATTGGTCATAAAGCGCTGGGTAATGCGCCGGCGTGGTCACGGTGCCATTGGCATAGCGGGCACCCTGCTTGTCGGCTTCCTGGGCCTTGGGCTGCAGGGCTTCGGTGCAGAAGCGGTTCGCCTCATTCACAATTTGGGCGATGTCATCGGCGGAAAGCGGCGCGCCGGCTGCGTTGGTCAGGCCGGGCAGGTCAACCAGGCGGGTCAGGCCGAAAATCAGGTCATCAGCGGCGGTCGTCATGTTGTGCTCTCCAATCCGGCCAGCAGGCCAGGTGCCGGGGCATCCCGCCCGGCGGCCCAGCCCGGCAGCGCGCGGGCCAACGCAGTATCCTCTGCCGCCGCGGCCAGGGCCAGACCTAAAAGCGGGGCGAATTTGAAGCCATGACCGGAAAAGCCAGACATGACAAAGCTGCGCGGCGCCAAGGCTTCCAGGATGAATTCTTCCCGGTCTTCCACATCATAATAGCAGGCGGCGGCGCCCAGCACCCGGTAAGCGCCGGCATCAATCAGGCGCGGGCGGGCGAAGGCCAGGATTTCCTCAATCTCTGCTTTCGTGGCTTCGCGCGGGTCGGCCCCCGCATCGCCCTGGCGGGAAAAGCGGTGATCGCCAATCTTGAGCGCGGTGCCCCCCACCGGCGGCACGGCGTAAAACCCGCCATCTTCCGCCAGATCAAGCAGCATGGGCGCGGCTTCCCAGGCGGCGCGAAATTCGGGCGGCGCTTCCAGCCGCACCAGAATTTGCCGAGAGGCAACAACCCGCCCAGCCAGACCAGCACCAGCAAGCTTCGGCCCCCAGGGCCCGGCGGCCAGTACCAAAAGATCAGCGCAGCGTTCCGCGCCATTGGTCAGGCGGATCGCCGCCTTTTCCGACAGGGCAGCGGCAACCTCGGCGGCCTCAAACACCACACCCTGCGCCGCCAGATGCGCCGCAAGCCCGGCCACGATGCGATCCGCGAACAAAACCCCGCCGCGCGGCAGGGTGAAGGCATCGGCAATTCCCTGGCCGGAGAGCATCGGAAAGCGCGCGGTGATGTCTCCCGCTGCCAAATCAGCGCAGCCATGGCCATCGGCAAGCAGCGCAGCGCGGCTTTCCGCGAGCCAGCCGCCCGGATGATCCGCCAGCGCCAGTACGCCGGTTTCCACATAATGGCGCGCCCCCAGCGCGGCCCAGATCATCTCCCAAGCCTTAAAGGCGGGATCAATCATCCGCATATAGCCAGCCTGCGCGCCATAGGCGTGGCGGATCAGCCGGTGCTGATCCACCGAAGCGCCGCGCGGATTGGGGATGGGGGCCTGGTCCAGCACGCGCACCTGCCACCCGGCACGGTTCAGCGCCCAGGCAGAGCAAAGCCCCATAATGCCAGCGCCCAGGATAAGGGCGGAAGGTTTTGCGTTCATGAGGGAAATCTATGCCGGTTTGGGCGGGGGTTGGGAATGCTTGTTTTACCAAGCCGCGAAGGGCAAAGGGACAAAATCCAGGTTGCGCCGCCTTTGCCTGGCCCACGCAAGGCAAAGGCACTTCCTGCCAAAGCCACAAGGAGAGCACCCCCCATGATCATTGCCTTTTGGACCCTGCCTTTGGCGCTGATTTTCCTCTGGCTCAGCTTGCGCGTGATCCGCTACCGGCGTGCCGAGCGGATCCCGCTTGGGTCGGGCGGCAATGCCACGCTTGAACGCGCCATCAGGGCGCATGCGAATTTCGCGGAATTTGTGCCCTTTGCGGTATTGCTGCTGCTCCTGGCGGAATGGGGCGGCGCATGGCCTGCCTTGTTGCATGGTCTTGGGGCCCTTCTTGTTGCTGCCCGCCTGTCCCATGGCATCGGCATTGTGCAGGAACCTGAAGATTTTCGCCTGCGCGTTTTTGGCATGATGGGGACGTTTGGCGTTATGGGCATCGCGGCGCTAGCAGCTTTTTGGGGCGCGCTGATGCGCGGGTGAGGCTTGCAGGATTCGACCGATTGCGCCCCATATGCCCCTTCATTCGGGGAGAAATGATCCATGACCTTGGCCCCTCCGACGTGTCCCGCCAACCTCGTCCCCGAGCTTTCGGTGCGCGACCTCACCAAGAGCCTTGCCTTTTGGTGCGGGCCCTGTGGCTTTGCCGTGGTCTATGACCGGCCGGAACACGGCTTCGCCTGCATTCAGCGCGGCTCGGCGCGGGTGATGCTGGACCAGCTGGGTACGGACCGTGACTGGGTGACGGGCCCGCTTGAGCCGCCGCTAGGGCGGGGCATCAACCTTGAGATAGCGGTCGAGGATGTCGCGCCAATCCTGGCGGCGCTGGCGGCGGCGGGCTGGCCGCTTTTCC
>CAIMVB010000362.1 GCA_903844785.1 uncultured Rhodospirillales bacterium
CGACGCTAAGGCCGATGCCAGCAGCACCAGCACCGCCAGCGATGAGCTTTCCGATGATGACCTGGATGGCGTCTCAGGAGGTAGAATCCGGGCCACAGACAAGGACGGGTTAGAAAGAGGCTAGAGATAAGGCCAGCCCCATGACCGATAATAACCAGACCGAAGACAAAACCCCCGCCGGAAGCGACGAAGCCCAGCCGGAAGCGGCGCAGGCTAACCAAGCCACGAGTGAATCAACCGATGAGCTATCCCCGGATGAACTTTCATGGGAAGCACTGGATGGCGTTGCAGGAGGCGTGAACGGCACCGCGACTCTGACCGCTGATCTGAGCGACTGAAGGGCTACTCCACGCGATTGGGGCGCGGTGTAGCGCCTAGCCAATACTTCAACGGCGCGGCTGGGAAATCACCATGGCGCAAACGCCCGATATCACCCCGCTGCTCAGGTTGCTTGAGGAAGCGCGCCATGCGGGGCGCCTCACGGAAGCAGTGGCAGGGGCACGAGCTTTGTCCCAGCTACAACCAGAACATCTGAAGGCGAGGGTGGTGCTAGCCCGTGCGCTTTTTAACGCCGGGCTTTGGCAAGAGGCCTGGGAAGCTTACGAAGTGCGCTTCGATTTGATGCCGGAGCATTTCGTCAAGGTCATGCGCCGCGGTCCGACAGGGCCGGAACCTATTCCCTTCTGGCGTGGTGATACCCTACCGGAGGCGCTTTTGGTGATGGGCGAACAAGGGCTCGGCGATACCATTCAATTCGCGCGCTTCCTGCCCATGCTCCGCGACCGTGGTGTACGGGTGCATGCGGTGCTTGATGCACGGGTGCATAAGCTGCTGGCACCTCTGATGGAAGGGATTGATCTTCGCGCTGCTGGCACGTCGGGGCGTGTGAAGGGGGTGAAATCCTGGCTTCCCTTGCTCAATTTGCCGCGCGCCCTAGGGTTATCGCCGCAGGATTATCAGGTGCCGGTTCCCTATCTCGCGCCGGATGGCGAACGTGTGGCGCGCTGGCGTGAACGTATCGGCAAGCAGGGTTTTCGCATTGGCATCGTCTGGCAAGGCAACCCGGAGGCACCGGTTGATCGCAATCGATCCGTACCGCTTTCGGTTTTTGCGCCGATTGCGGCTTTGCCGGGCGTGCGGCTTTTTGCGCTGCAGAAGGGGCCCGGTGAGGAAGAGGAGGCCCCCTTCGCGCTGGATCGCCTGGGGCACGAAATGGATATAGGACCAGACTGGTTCCTTGATACGGCTGCGGCCATAACAGCGCTTGATCTGGTGGTGACGGTTGATACGGCGGTGCTGCATGTGGCGGGTGCGCTGGGCAGGCCTGCCTTGATGTTGACCCATGGGCGCAACGCAGATTGGCGCTGGCAACCGGGCAGGGATGATACGATTTGGTACCCGTCTGTGCGACTGGTGCGCTGCCCGGATGGTGGGGCAGATTGGAACGCAGCTGCCGCGCGCGCAGCCTCTCTGATCGGCACCGGAAATCTGCCTTCAGCGGCATAAGGCGTCACCGCAGCCGACGAGAGCTTGCCGCCATCGA
>CAIMVB010000363.1 GCA_903844785.1 uncultured Rhodospirillales bacterium
TGCGCGATTTGCTCGATTTCCGGCTGGAAGGCCGCACGCCGATTGCGCTCGAAGAAGTGGAAAGCATCACGGAAATCCGCAAGCGGCTGGTGGCGCCTGGAATATCGCTCGGCGCGCTCAGCCCTGAGGCGCATGAAACGCTTTCCATCGCCATGAACCGCATTGGTGCGCGGAGCGATTCCGGCGAAGGCGGCGAAGACCCCGCCCGCGCCAAGCCGCGCGCCAATGGCGATAACGCTAATTCCGCGATCAAGCAGATTGCCTCTGGCCGCTTTGGCGTAACCGCAGAATATCTCAATAATTGCCGCGAGATTGAAATCAAGGTCGCGCAGGGCGCCAAGCCTGGTGAGGGCGGGCAATTGCCTGGCTTCAAGGTGACAGGGCTAATTGCCAAACTCCGCCATTCCACGCCGGGTGTCATGCTGATCAGCCCGCCGCCGCATCATGACATCTATTCCATCGAAGATCTGGCGCAGCTGATTTATGATCTGAAGCAGATCAACCCGGAAGCAACGGTTTGCGTAAAGCTGGTGAGCCGTTCCGGCATTGGCACCATTGCCGCGGGTGTCGCGAAGGCCAAGGCGGATGCGATTCTGGTCTCCGGCCATTCGGGCGGCACCGGCGCTTCACCGCAATCTTCCATCAAATATGCAGGCCTGCCCTGGGAAATGGGGCTTTCCGAGACGCATCAGGTATTGTTGCTCAATCGGCTACGGCACCGCGTAAAACTGCGGACGGATGGCGGCATCAAGACCGGGCGCGATGTGGTGATTGCCGCCATGTTGGGCGCCGAGGAATTCGGCATTGGCACGGCATCCTTGGTGGCGATGGGCTGCATCATGGTCCGGCAATGCCATTCCAATACCTGTCCGGTTGGTGTCTGCACGCAGGATGAGGCGCTGCGCGCGAAGTTCGCCGGCAGCCCTGAGAAGGTGATTAATCTTTTCTCCTTCGTCGCGGAAGAAGTGCGCGAAATTCTGGCAAGCCTCGGCATGCGCAAACTGACCGATGTGATTGGCCGCACTGACCTGTTGCAACAAGTCAGCCGCGGGTCAGAGGATTTGGACGACCTCGATCTCAATCCGCTTTTGGTCCAGGCCGATGCAGGCCCCTTCCCCGCCTTTTGCACCTTGGAAGGCCGCAATGAGGTGCCGGAGACCCTGGATGCGGAAATGATCCGCGATGCGGATGCGCTGTTCCGCCATGGCGAGAAAATGCAGTTGCAATACAATATCCGCAACACACATCGCGCCATTGGCACCAAGGTGTCATCGCGCATCGTGCGGCAATTCGGCATGGCAGGGCTGCAAGCCGGGCATTTGACCGTGCGGCTGCGTGGCAGTGCCGGGCAATCACTCGGCGCCTTTGGCGTGCGCGGGCTGAAGCTGGAAGTTTTTGGCGATGCGAATGATTACGTCGGCAAGGGGCTTTCCGGCGCTTCGATTGTGGTGCGGCCCGCACCCTCATCCAGTCTGATTTGGAATGAGAATACCATCATCGGCAATACGGTGCTTTATGGCGCCACCGGCGGGGAGCTTTTCGCCGCCGGCCAAGCCGGTGAGCGTTTTGCGGTGCGCAATTCGGGCGCCATTGCCGTGGTGGAAGGCTGCGGCGCCAATGGCTGCGAATACATGACCGGCGGCACGGTGGTGATCCTGGGCGCGGTTGGCGATAATTACGGCGCAGGGTTCACCGGCGGCCAGGCCTTCATCTATGATGCGGATGGCAGTTTCGAAAAGCGCATCAATCCAGAAACGCTGCTCTGGTCACGCCTCGCGCATCCGCATTGGGAAGAAGCGCTGCGGGATTTGATCGCGCGGCATGTGGCGGAAACCGGCAGTCGCTTTGCCGCGCGCTTGTTAAATGAATGGGCGACGGAACGCGGGCGTTTCTGGCATGTGGTGCCGAAGGAATATGCGCAATATCTGCCGGTGCCGATGGGCGAGGCGCAGGCCATTGCGGCGGAATAGGCCAGGTAAGGCGGGGCAATAAGCAAGCCCCGCCTTACAGGTTTACCCCGCCATTAGCGGCTTGCGGGAAGCGCAGAATTCTTCCACCGCCGCGATATAACGCGCCAATTCTGCCTCAGCCACCGGCAGGCTGAGCGCGACCATGCCGCGGCGGGCGATGTAAATCCCGGCCTTCATCATATCCAGGAAGAACAATTCCCGCAGGCCGTCTTCCTGCGCAGTTGCTGTATAGGGGCGCAGAATTGGCCCCAGGCGGAAATGCGGCTGCACCATGCTGCCAATGCCGGTGAATTGCATGGCCACGCCATGCTTGGCGCAAATCGCATTCAGGGCATCACGCAGCCCATCACCGCGCTTGCGCAGCGCTTCCGCCGCGCTGTCATCAAAAATCTCGCCCATGGCCAGCATGCCAGCCGACATGGACAGCACATTATTGTTGAAGGTGCCAGAATGGACCAAAGCCCCCGGGCGATGCGAATCAAACACTGACATGACATCGGCCCGCCCACCAAAGGCGCCGAAGGACATGCCGCCGGCAATATATTTGCCCAGCGTTACCAGATCGGGCGTGATACCGTGCAGCTTTTGCAAGCCTCCGGCGGTGTGCCGGCTGGTCATCACCTCATCGAAAATCAACAGGGCACCCACTTCGCGCGTGGCGTCGCGCAACCCAGCCAGGAAGTCGCGTGTGGCGGGAATGCAGCCACCGCTGCCCATCATGGGTTCCAGCAATACGGCAGCCAAA
>CAIMVB010000364.1 GCA_903844785.1 uncultured Rhodospirillales bacterium
ATGGGATGCGCGTTGGATTTTGGCGCTTTCTGGAATTGTTCCAGCGCCACGCCATTCGCCCGACACTGTCTATCAATGGCAGCGTGATTGGTGCTTATCCACGCGTGGCGGCGGCGGCGCGCGATGCGGGTTGGGAATTCATGGGCCATGGTTGGGTGCAGGTGCCAACCCATAAAATGCCTGATCAGCGTGATGCCATTACGCGCACGGTGAAAACCATCACCGATTTTACTGGCCGCGCCTGCCATGGGTGGCTTGGCCCGGGGTTGACCGAAACCCTGGAAACGCCGGATTTATTGGCCGAGGCCGGCATCGAATGGCTGGGCGATTTCGTGGTGGATGATCTGCCGGCGCGCATCGCAACACGCCATGGGGAAATGCTCTCCATGCCCTATTCGGTGGAACTCAATGACATCCCCGTGGTGATGATCCAGCACCATGATGAGGAAGAATTGCCCCGCCGTGCGCGCCTGCAAGCCAAGCGCCTGATCGCGGAGGCTGAGGCTTCAGCGGGTGTGAAGATCATGTGCATTGCGATCCACCCCTATATCTCGGCGGTGCCGCACCGGATTGATGCGCTGGCGGCTGTATTCGCCGAATTCGCCGCTGATCCGCGCGTGGCCTTCATGCAGGGTGATGAGATTGCGGATTGGTATCGCGCGAGTGGGGATAAGGCCTGAGGCGCTTACGTGCTTCAGCCCATCAGGAAACCGCGCAGCAAACCAAAAAGGCCTGTGGCAAAAAGGATTGCCAGGGCCACCCGCCGGTAGAGTTGTTCATTGCCAATCCCATGGAAGGCGCGCCCGCCAACCCATGCGCCCAATACCATGACGGGCAGCAGAATGGCGGCGCGGATCAGCGCATTGATGCCAGCCACACCTGACGCCATGACTATGGCAATCAGCAGAAACTGCGTCAGGAAATAATAGGTGACGATATTGGCCCGATTGACCTGCGGCGGGTCATTGCCTGAGAGCAGATAAAGCAGCACCGGCGGCCCCCCGACACTGGTAGTTGCCATCATGGCGCCGGAGATCGCGCCAACCAGGATGGTGGCGGGCTGCGTTCTTGGCCCCTGGTAGCGCCAGCCGGTCCACATGATCAGCACAAACAGCACAATCACGGCAGAAACGCTGGTGATGATGGCGTTCTTGTCCACGCTGGCCAGTAGCCAGACACCAAGCGGCATGGCAGCGCAGGCGGCGATACTCATGGGGGTCAGCAGTTTCCAATCCGCGTGCTGGCGCACCTGCGGGAAAAGCTGGAAGGAGACAATAAGTTCGATGGCGACGACGGTTACGACCATATCCGCCGAGCCGAAGAGCATGGCGAAGATCGGCGCCATCAGCATCGCAGAACCGAAGCCGGCAAAGCCGCGCATCAAGCCCGCAACAAAGGTTACGCAAAGCGCAGCCCAGATATTGATGCCGTCAAAAATCAGCACGAGCTGTGCAAGGAGGTCTGTCATAAAAATATATCAGATCACTGCGGCTGAATGCCGATGCGCTTGGCAAGGGCACCATACATTTCTCGCTCTCGGCGGACGCGCTCGGCAAAGGTGGCGCCACCTTCAAAGGCTGGCACAAGCCCAGCAGGCGCCATGGCTTCGGCGACGGAAGGCATGGCGGCCACTTGCTGGAAGGCCTCGGTCAACCGCGCCACCGCCGCGGCGGGCATGGAAGCCGGGGCCGCCACGCCATACCAGGGAATGGCAAGCGCGCGTTCTAGCCCAATCTCGCCAAGCGTGGGCACATTAGGCAAAGCGGGATTTCGGTTCTCGCCAATAGTCGCAATGCCAATCAGCTTGCCATCATTCACCGCCGGCACCGCAACAGAATCAAACAAAAGTTGCACGCGCCCAGCGAGCGCATCCGTGAGCGATGGGGCGGAACCGCGATAGGGCACATGTTCCAGCCTGATGCCGGTGACATCGCCGAAAAGCTCGCCTGTAAGCTGGGTGATTGTGCCAGGCCCGGCGGAGCCAAAGCGCAATTGCCCCGGATTGGCCCTGCCATAAGCAATCAGCCCCGCCGCATCGCGGAACGGCAATGAGGGATGGGAAGCGACAACGCTATAGCCAAGCGTGATGCGTGCGATGGGGATGAAAGCCGTTGCGGGATCATAGGGTAATTGCGCCATCACATGGGGGCTGATGGTCAGCACCGCAGTTGGGAAAATCATCACCGTATGGCCATCGCGCGATTGCGCCACCGCCTGCGCGCCAATGCTTCCCCCAGCGCCGGCACGGTTTTCGATCACTACGGGCTGGCCCAAAATACGAGAGAGCGGTTCCACCATCGGCCGGACAGAAACATCCGAAGGCCCGCCCGGCGGGTAGGGCACCAGTAAGGTCAAGGGCCGCGTTGGCCAATCAGCTGCCCGCGCCAGATAAGGCAGGCTAAGCCCGGATGCGACCATGGCGCCCAAGCCGCGCCGTGAGAGTTTGCCCATGTGAAAACGCTCCCCGCCCAGTTTTTTGTTGATAGCGATGGGAAGCTTAGCCGAAGTGCGGGAAAACCCAAGTGGTTTGAAAGGCTCGGCTGAAGGTGATCCTGGCAGGGGCAGCACCCCAGCGGTTTCACCTTTTCAACTTTGTACGGTTCGGGTTAGCCTTGCCGTAATGGGCCTTGAAGCCCCTTTGGCCGGGTGGGTTAGGGCAAGCACGCGCCCTCGGCTGACGGATTCAAGCGCTTTTCGGGCGAAACAAGAACCGGAGGCAAAAGTGGCAAAACTCAATGTGAATGGTCGGGTGGTGGAAATCCAAGTTGAGGATGATACGCCGCTACTATGGGTATTACGCGAACAGCTTGGGCTGACGGGCACCAAATACGGTTGCGGGGTCGCACAATGCGGCGCCTGCACTGTGCATGTGGATGGTGCGGCGGTCCGCGCCTGCGCCATGCCGGTTTCCGCCTTCACGGAAGGCCAGAAAATCACCACCATCGAAGGGCTTTCACCCGATAGCAGCCACCCCATTCAGCAGGCTTGGCTTGCTTTGGATGTGCCGCAATGTGGCTTTTGCCAGCCCGGTATGATCATGGCAGCCAGCGCCTTGCTCGCGGCGCATCCGAAACCCACTGAAGCGCAAATCCGCGAGGAAATGACCAATATTTGCCGCTGCGGGACTTATAATCGCGTCATTGCCGGCATCCAGCGCGCTGCTGGCATCAGCACAAGCGGTTGAAGGAGAACAGCATCATGAATGCCATCACTCATCCTTCCCGTCGTGGGCTGCTCGCGACGGTATCCTCAGCCCTTGGCGCCTTCACCTTCGGCTTTCATGCGCCTTTGGTGAAATCTGCCGCCGCGCAAAGCGGCAATGCCGTGCCGGAGATCAATGTCTGGGTCGTGATCCGGCCCGATGAGACGGTTGTGATCCGTATTGCGCGTTCAGAAATGGGGCAAGGCACTCTGACAGGCCTCGCGCAATTGGTTGCCGAGGAATTGGAATGCGATTGGTCCAAGGTAACCACAGAATATCCAACGCCTGGGCAGAATCTGGCGCGCAATCGCGCTTGGGGGAATATGTCCACCGGCGGTAGTCGCGGCATTCGCGATAGCCATGATTATGTCCGCAAGGGCGGTGCGGCAGCGCGCATGATGCTGGTGCAGGCAGCCGCCAATGCTTGGGGCGTGCCGGCGGCGGAATGCAGCGCGGCCAATAGTATCATCACCCATGGCCCAAGCGGGCGCAGCACCAGCTTTGGCAAGGTTGCGGAAGCGGCGGCGCGGCTTTCGCCGCCGACTGATATTCCGCTGAAGGACCCTAAGAATTGGAAGATTGCCGGTAAATCCGTCGCGCGGCTGGATACGGCGGATAAGCTGAATGGCAGCCAGATTTACGGCATGGATTTGCGCCTGCCCGGCATGCTGAATGCGGCGATCCGCGCCTGCCCAGTATTCGGCGGCAAGATCGGTGCGGTGGACAGCAAAGCCGCTGAAGCCATGCCTGGCGTGAAGCATGTGCTGCGCGTGGGTGATAATGCCGTGGTGGTGGTGGCCGATACCTGGTGGCGTGCGAAGACCGCGCTGGATGCGGTGAACATCACCTGGGATGAGGGTGCCAATGCCAACGCATCTTCGGCTTCCTTTGCCGAGGTGATGAAGGCCGGGCTGGATGCGCCGGAAGCCGCAATTGGCAATCGTAATGGCGATGCGCGCGCGGCCTTGGCCGGCGCGGCAAAACGCGTTGAAGCGGTTTATGGCTATCCGCATCAGAACCATGCCTGCATGGAAGTGATGAACGCGACCGCGCTTTGGACGCCAGAGCGCTGCGAAGTCTGGACCCCAACCCAGAATGGCGAAGCGGCTTTGGCGGCAACTGCCGAAGCGTCAGGCTTGCCGCCAGCGCGGTGTGAAGTGCACAAAATCCATCTAGGCGGCGGCTTCGGCCGCCGTGGCGCGGTGCATGATTGGGTGCGTCAGGCCGTTGCCATCGCCAAGCAAATCCCAGGCACGCCGATCAAGCTGATCTGGTCGCGTGAGGAGGATATGCTGCATGGCCGCTTCCACCCCGTGACCATGTGCAAACTGCAAGGCGGCCTGGATGCACAAGGCAATCTGGTTGGGCTGCATATGCGTATTTCCGGCCAATCCATCGTGGCTGGCATTTTCCCGCAGAATATCCGCGATGGCCGCGACCCAGTGGCCTTCCAAGGGCTGAATGCCAGCGGAGGGGAAGCGGATATCGGCTATACCATTCCCAACCTGCTGATTGACCACGCCATGCGTAACCCGCATGTGCCGCCGGGCTTCTGGCGCGGAGTGAACCTCAATCAGAATGCCATTTATCTTGAATGCTTCATGGATGAATTGGCCCATGCGGCGGGCAAGGATCCCTTGGCCTTCCGCCAGGCGCTCATGGGCAATCATCCGCGCCATCTGGGCGTGCTGAATGCGGTTGCGGAACGCGTGGGCTGGGGAAGGCCTGCCGCGCCAGTGAATGGCCAGGCAGTGTTTCGTGGCCTTGCGCATACTCATGGCTTTGGCAGCTATGTCGCGGCCTGCGCGGAAGTATCTGTCAGCGACAAGGGCGAGCTTAAAATCCATCGTATTGTTGCCGCGACGGATTGCGGCCATGCGGTCAATCCACAGCAGATTGAAATGCAGGTGGAAGGGTCCTTCGTCTACGGGCTATCGGCGGCGCTGCATAGCGAATGCACGGTCAAGAATGGCAGGATCGAACAGGAGAATTTCGATACCTACCAGGTGCTTCGCATGGATGAGATGCCAAAGGTGGAGACCATCATCCTGCAATCTGGCGGCTTCTGGGGCGGTGTGGGCGAACCCACCATCGCGGTTGCCGCGCCGGCCGTGCTGAATGCGATTTTTGCCGCAACGGGCAAGCGCGTGCGGCACCTACCGCTGAAGCATGCTGACCTCCGGCGGGCGTGAGGGCAGCGCGGTTTCTGGTAAGCCTGTTGCTGGCCATGGCTATTCCGGCCATGGCCATGGCGCAGGCAGTGGTGGTGACAGGTGATGCTGTGGCGCAATCACTCACGGGCATCCCAGGTGATGCAGCGCGTGGACGCGCCATCATCACTGATCGGCAAAGGGGTCTATGCTTGCTTTGCCATAGCGGGCCGTTCAGCGAAGAACCCTTGCAAGGCAATCTGGCGCCAAGCCTGGCTGGCGCCGGAAGCCGTTGGAATGAGGGCCAGTTACGCCTGCGCCTGATGGACAATAAGCGCGTGAATCCGGAGAGCATTATGCCCGCCTATCATCGCCTTGAAGGCTTGAACCGTGTGGGGCCCGCCTGGCGCGACAAGCCAATATTGAGCGCGGCGGAAATTGAGGATGTGCTGGCTTTTCTGATGGGGCTGACGGCGGAGCAAGCGCCATGAATTTGACGCGCCGCGTATTGTTGTCCGCACCGGCGGCCTTACTGCTGCCCACACCAACGCGCGCGGATCAACAGCGCCTTGCCGCAGCCTTGCAGGAGTTTACGGGCGGTGCGGCCCTGCGGGAAGGGCGCGTGCGTATTGAAATCTCGCCCTTGGTTGAAAATGGTAATGCGGTGCCGATCTCGGTTTCGGTTGAAGCACCCATGACAGCGGCAGATCATGTGCGCCGCATTGGCGTTTTCAATGAACGCAACCCGCAGCCCCATGTGATTACCGCGCAATTCAGCCCAAGATCAGGGCGCGCTTATGTGGCAACCCATATCCGGCTTGCGACATCTCAGGCCTTGGTGGCGGTGGCGGAAATGAGTGATGGCAGTTTCTGGTCGCAACGTGTTGAGGTGGTTGTCACCTTGGCCGCCTGTATTGAGGGTTGAGCCATGGCGCGTGTGCTATTGCGCGTACCGACCACGGCGGAAAAGGGCTCCGTGATCGAAATACGCGCCCTGATCCAGCATGTGATGGAAACCGGCTATCGCCCAAATGCCCAAGGCGTTGTGCAGGCGCGTGACATCATCTGGCATTTCACCTGTCGTTATGATGGAGAAGTTGTTTTCAGCGCGGCCCTTTCCCCCGCTATTGCAGCCAATCCCTTCATCGCCTTCACCACCATCGCCACAGAATCAGGCCCGATCAGCTTCACCTGGGAAGGCGATAATGGCTTCGCGCAGACTGAGACGCGCCATATCACCGTGACATGAAGCGTCTTGCGTTCGCGTTGCTGGCTTGCTGCTCAGTCGCCATTGCTGAAGAACGGCGCTCCGGCCTTTTGGATATGCGCCCGGAAGCGCAAGCGATGCAGCGTGATGACAGCATGAACCCCGGTATGCTCTGGGTGCTGGATGGGGAAGCGCTTTGGCAGCGCAAACCTGAAACCGGCGCACAGGCTTGCGCCGATTGCCATGGTGATGCCGCTGCCAGTATGCGCGGTGTCGCGGCGCGCTACCCTGCTTGGGATACGGCAAGCAACGCGCCGATTGATCTGGCTGGTCGCATCACGCAGTGCCGGGAAGCACGCCAGTCCGCCCCGCCCCTGCCGCGTGAAAGCCATGACCTGCTCGCCCTGAGCAGTTATGTCGCGCATCAATCGCGTGACCTGCCGATTGCGCCGCCCGAAGAGGCTGGTATGCGCGCCACGCGCGCGGTTGGACAAAGCCTTTACAGGGCGCGGCTTGGGCAACTCGATCTATCCTGCGCGCAATGCCATGATGATCACGC
>CAIMVB010000365.1 GCA_903844785.1 uncultured Rhodospirillales bacterium
ACCAAGCAAGCCTTCCACCTGTTCGGCCAGGGTTTCCACCTCCACACCCTCTCGGCGGAGCGCATGATCAATCTGCGTCACATCCTCAAGCCGCCGCGCATGGGCACGAAAACCGGCATAGATGCGCGCAGGATCGTCCCCGATATCAGCCGGCGTCGCGCTGGCAGGCAGGGCACCATCGGTAAAGCGATCAACCAGCAAAAGCAGCTTGAGATCAACAAAAACGCCGTCACGCCCAAAAGCTCTGGGGGGAGCAATGGCGGCGATGGTGACTGGAAAATTCAATACCTCCCGCGCGCTGGCATCGCCACGCAGGGCGCGAAGGGTAATGCGCATACCTGGGCGCAGATCCAACCTGGCAGCGAAGGAAGCGCTTGGGATGATCTCATCAGGTGCAATCCGCGGCAGCCCATCCAGTAACGGATCACCCACAGCGGTTGCCAGTAATTCCGCACGTAGCACAGCCCCAGGACGCGCCGGGTTTTCAAACCGCGCTTCGGTATTCAGGCTACGGGTACGCGGAATGGCAAAAGCAATATCGGGTCGCGCAGCCAGCTGGGCGATGAAGCCCGCATCAAAATTTCGGTTTGCGGCATTCACAATCATTCGGCTACGCGGGTTATCAATCAATTCCGCGCGCAGCCCTTCGATAATGCCATGCTTCAGACCAAACAGAACAATCAACGGCGCCAAAACCGCAGCAAGCCCGATAAGAGAGCAAAGCGCGAGCGTGCGTTCATGCAGCAAATCGCGGAGCGATAAGCCAATGAGAAGCGAGGCATGCGCGCGGAGGCGTTTCATGCCAGCGTAATGGCCTGCCGGGAAAGGCGTGACCGCCCGCCACCTGCGCCGACTTCAGTGGAGAGTGGCAGAAGAGAAAACCCATGCCGAGCCGCCCGGTCTGGATCATGGGTAGCAAGCAACAACGCAGTATCCTGTTCCCGCGCCTGTTCGATCAAAAGCCCAAGCACAATATCTGCCAGGGCCGGGTGCACACTGGCCGTTGGTTCATCAGCCAGCAGGATTTCCGGGCGATGTGCCAGCGCCCGCGCAATAGCCACCCGCTGCCTTTGACCAACCGAAAGCGTGGCCGGCATCCGATCCAGCAGTGCTGCAATATCAAGGCGCATGGCAAGGGTTTCGATATGCGCTGGATCAGGCGCGCCCAAAACAGCCTGGCTGAGCGCAATATTACGCCGCACGGACAGGAAAGGCAGTAAGCCACCCTGCTGCAAGATATAGCCATAATGCGTAGCGCGGGTTGCTGTCAGGCTTTCCTCATCACCCGCGCGCCAAAGCGCAGCAAGATCAATTGCGGATCCTTTTCTCGGGTTCAGTAGAAAACTTTCAGCACTGAACGGGCGCCGCGCAAGCGCCAAAAGATCAAGCAAGGTAGATTTACCCGAACCCGATGGCCCCACCAAAGCCAGCGCCTCACCGCGGGCAATGCTCAGTTCCTCAATGATCAGTTCAAAACCCATCCCATGCACGGGTGCCTGATGACGAATAATGACATTCCGCAGCGCAAGAGTTGGTTGGGCGTGCTGCATCTGTTGCTTCAGGGCAAGGCATCAATGGGCACGGGATACATGGCTTCGCCAGCGTCGCGTCCCCCATCGAAACTGACCCAAAGTGATGGCTGGCGATTGAATTCCTCATAAAGCCGCAGCTTGGCTTCCAGCGCATTGACAATTTCAGTCCGCCGGCCCGCCCCCATATTATTCCATTCTTCCTGGGTGAATTCCATGATCTGGCTTTGATAGGGCAGATCTTGCAGATACTCACCAAAGGCGCCGCTCAGGCGTTGAAATTCCGCCATGCGGCGCGGATCGCGTGAGGCAGCGGCGGCGGCACCACGCACCCTTTCGAAGAAGGTTTCGGGCGAAAGCCGTGCTGCAGCCTGCGCCTGGATGATACCGCGCAGCGTATTCGCCAAATCGGAAAGTTGATTGCGCGTCAGCAGTACGCGCACATCCAAAGGACGCTTTTCCGGTTTTGGATCTGCGGGATTGAGTTCTTGGTCGAGCACGAAACTCCGCACCACATCCGGCGCGGTTTGCTGCCTTTCGCGGCCCAAATAGGAAAGCCGCATGGCGGTGCCGACAATTTCCGCCTGTTCCGCGATGCGGCGTTCGGTTGGGCTTTGTGGCGCGCGAATACCGGCAATGGGGCGCCCAACAGCTGCCGCCACTTGCGCCAACAGCGCATCCGTCAAGGCATCCACAGTCTGGCCGAATTGGTTCAGATTGCCTTCTGTAACGGGGTAATAAAGTTCCCCAGCAGCGCCAAAGCGCGTCAATTCCCGGTATTGCCGTTCGGCTCGCGCGTGGTTGTTGCGCCCTTCCGGGGTTTTGAGATGAATGGCATAAATCGCCACCTGCTTGGCTTCTGATTGCGCCAATTGGCGCATTTCTTCAGGGCCCATTTGGGTCTGGCCGCGGGGATCCTTGGCATCACGCGCGCCCGCATCAGTCACCAAAATGACGAAGCGGCCCCCATATTGCTGCCAGGCCACATCATCCAGCGCCAGCTTGATGCCGGCCAGCGAATCCTCATCAAAGCCTTCATTGCTTTCACGCGCTTCCGCCAGTTGTGAAAGCCGCGGCAGGATAGCATCGGATGCTTCGCCCAATTCAGGCAGGGATACCATGCGTGTTATATATTCAAGTCTTGGATTGCCGCCCATGTGGTCTCGGAAAGCGACCATGCCAAAGCGGAAATTATCGCGCACCGCTGTGTCGCGGATGCGATCAACAACGCGCTTCAAGGCTTCGCGTGTACGTTCGATATAGGGGCCCATGCTGATGGTGGTATCAACAACGAACACCACCGCGCCGCGATAATTGCGCAAGGCATCGGGATCCGCCGGTGGCGGAGGCGCCTGTTGAGCCGGGGCTGAGATTACTTCCAGCAGGCGCGCTTCCTGTGCGGCTTCGTTTTCCACACGGTCAGCTGACAAAATGGGCAAAAGATAGAATTGGCGGGTGATATCAACAAAATTTTCGGGCTCCAGCGCAATGATCGGCCCTTCAGCAGCGCTGCCCGCTTCCTGCCGCAGGCGCACCGCTTCTGCTGTTCCACCACGCGTATTCAGCCAAAGGCGCCTTGGTGTCTCCGCATCGCGGAAAAACATCGCGCGATCACGCCCCGCTGGATTATTGAAAGCAAGCACCATGGTTTGCTTCCAATCAATGGCACGTTCTGCCTTAACCCAGCCTTGCGTGCGCCCATCCTGTGCCGCACCAATTTCCAACCAGCCATCGCTTGCGCCGCCTTGGCGGGCGTAGACGTAGAAGACACCAAAACCAGGCGTTGGCCGGGAAGGCGCGCTCGCTTCAGGGCGTTCCAGAATAGTGGCACCGGGGCGCAAGATAACGCGCTGGTAAAGCGTTGTCCTGCCCTCCATCAGCAAGGGCCGCCGTTCCGCCTGTTGCGCATGGCTTTGGCCTGCCACGCCCATCCAGAAAATGGTCAGCAGCAGGCAGAAAAAACTTGTCATCCGGGAAGCGATCACGGCCAAAAATCCTTGAGTGCAGTCTCCGCCGTACCATTGCCGGCGCGCGCTTGTTCTTCGAGAAAAGTCTTCAGCGCTGCACGCGGCGCCGCAGCAGCCTCATCACCCTTTTGCACCGCTTCACGATAATAGCGCGCCGCGGCGCGTGGGTCTGGTGCGCGGAAGGGCCTTCCGGCCACAAAGCCATCAGGATCGTAAAGTCTGGCAAGCGCAGTCAGCGCCGCTGCATGGCCACGCTCCCCCGCTTCTTCCAGCAGGACCAGAGCATCATCATAACGGCCGGCATTTTGCCGACGCAGCGCGGCTGTGTGGATAGAGGCAACATCCGGTGCGGATTGTACAAGATCACGCAGACCCATCCCATCACTGCGTTCTATCCAGGGCAGTTCAGGGGTACGCGCTGGAGTGGCGGGGGCGGGGGACGGCACCGCTGGCGGCGTGGCCGGCTGGGCTAAGGAGGAAGGTGCCGCTTGGTTTGGTGCCGTGTGGTCCGCTGTAAACCACCAGGCAGCGCCAGCAATCGCCACAAGGCAGAGAACCCCAAGACCCGCCATAAGGGGCCATCGAGAATTTCCCTTGGCTGGTTCCGGCACGAGAGGGGTTTCCACGCGCGGCGTGACTACAGGCGTTACGGGTTCTGATGCAATTGTGGCCTTAGGGAAGGATGCCGCTGCCACAGGTGGCGGTGCCGGCGCCATTTCCGCTTCATTGGGCAGTTCCGTTTCTGGCGGTAGATCGCCATCAAACACATCGATATCATCTGGCCAAAACAGGCTTGTCTCCAGCCCGGCGGCTGGAAGCGTGAAGATCAGCGGCCCGGGTTCCAGAAAGCGCGTCAGCACCGGGCCCAGCACTAGGATAGTGTCTTGGCCTTCCTGATACATCGCAACAGGTTTCAGCGTGACTTCCTGCACCTGCCAACCACGGCGCCCGAGGTTCGCTGCCGCGTAACCTTCCCGGACCAGATGAAAGCCACCATCATTCGGCATGGGCATGCCTTGGATCACGATGCGCGCGTGACCAATGGAATGGCGTCGGTCATTTTCAACACGCAGCATCATGATGAAAGGCTTTCGTGGATCATGTCTCAGGCAGCGGCTTTACGCAGGCTGTCCAGCAAGCCGCCAAGACGTGCATTGGATTTTTCATCAATCATGGCGCCGCCGGAGCCACGCACATTATCTTCCACCAACCGGACGAAGGCGACCGCCCAATCAACATAGAAGGTGGCATCATAGGCAACGGGCGTTTCAGAAAGCCGAGGCATGTCATCAAGCGGCGCCGCGGGGCGCAGGAAAATACTGCGGCCTTCCCGCCCAGCCTTGGGGCGCGCGTCAACGGGTATATTCTGGAAGCCAAGCCAGGTCACGAAATCATTGATCGCGCGCTCCGCGATCATAACCGGCTTCAGCAAGCGATTGGCCATGCTTTCATTATACGCCGCTTCAGTGCGCATCCGTTCCGCGATGGTTTCACGCAGTTTCAGGCGGCGCGCAGCAGCGGCCAGCTGGGCCACCAGCATCGCAATGGCATCACGATCCATGCGGAATAATTCGGGGCTATCCGTGCGCGCGGCGAAGCGGTGCATATTTTGTAGCCATTCAGCAATCGCCGCTTCGGCGAAAAGATCCGCCTGGTCGCGCGGGCCTTCCTCAACCTCCTCCTTGGCGGAGGCTACGGGCTGATCATCTTCAAATAATGCCTCAAAATCGCTGCGTAATTCACGCGCCGTTGTCTTGCGTCCAACCGGCGCGGTAACAGCGGAAGGCGTCTCTGCCGCGGCCAGTTGTTGGCGCCGGAAAAGCTCCGCCAAGCCTTCGGCATGCACCTGCAATTCGCGCAGCAATAAGCCGAAGGCTTGCGCTTCGGCACAGGCCAGTAATTGGCGCCCAACAAGCCGCGCCTCTGCACGACGCTTGGCCAATTCAGCGTCCAGATCGCCTGAGACATGATATTGTTCAAGCCGCCCCGCCATACGCTTGGCCAGATCGCCAAGCTGGCCCTGCACTTGGCGGCGTTTGAGTGCGGGGTTGCAAACCGGGCGCAGCCTTTCAGAAAGATAGCCAATACCACCATCATTCAGCGCCATGCCCGCTTCCCAGGCACGTTCCGGCGCGGCGAAATGCTTCTGCACATCCTGATTGGCCAGAAAATTCGCTTTCAGTGCCGCAACGCGTTGCGGATCACGAAAGCCGATTTCCTTACCCTTATCGTCGTAATCAAGCAGGCCCTTATTCAGCACTTCCGGGTTACGCAGCCAGAAGTTGTTGTTAAAGGCTTGACCGGGCGTCCATTCCGATGGCCAATCATGGCCAAGCCCCAGGAATTCGAAAATCGTTGTCTTCAGGCGGGTGGACCAGCGTTCGATATTATCTTCCGCGCCGCCTTTGATTTCGAATTCCATATCAAACATCGTCAGCACCAGAAAAAGCGCAACATCCTGGCCCTTCCGGGCCTCAGGCGTTGCGCCATGGGTGCCATCAATCCAGTTCCGCACCATGGCAGGGACTGTACGCACTTCCTGATTGCTGTGCTTCAGGCAGAGCAACATGGAAGTCAGTTCCTGTTCGGCCAAATACCGCTGATAGAGATAAGCCACCTTGCCGCGCCTGAGCAGCATGAAAAGATCACTTTGCGCGACCTCCTCTGCCTTGGCAGCATTGTATTTTTCACGTCCACGTGCGCCAGGAAAATCAAGCAGATCGGTGTAATCGAAAAAATCGAAGGGCTTTTCTTCAAGTTGCAATTGCAATTCGGCAACCACCGCTGTCAGTACAGCACGCGGCAATTCAGCCCTTCTACCCATGCGGGTGGCAACCGGCACCAGATCACCATCCCCCTTGCCGAGCAGTGACATGGTTTCGACATCGATGATGCTATGCGCCTTGGGTTCCACCGCCAGCATCGGGCAGCAGGCTTCTTCCGGAAAATCGAGCTGTGCCAGGGCCTGAATAAGCTTCAGCGCCGTTGCCGTCATGGTCGGCGTATTATTCCACAACAACCCGTAAAGCTCAGCGCGATCAGCAATGGAAAGGCGCGGCGCCAATTGTTCCATTTCCCGCCAGGCGCCCGGCTTCAGCGCCAGATGCGCCGGGTGATTCAGGAAATAGCGTTCGAAATATTCAAACAGATCGTAGATATCATCCTCATTCAACCGCCCTACCGGATCCTTGGCGGCCTTGGCGCGCAACTTGGCCAGGCTTGTCTCAATCACTGCGGCTTCCAGCGGCACGACCGTATCGCGGTCAAAATCCTCCATGAAGGCATTGGCCATGATTTTCACGATATCAGTTTCGGAAAGCATGCGGCACACCACCGGCATACCGGGCAGGCCTGCAACAGGGCGCGTTGTGAAGCGCGTCACCAGGCCGGTTGATTCCTTACCGCCATCCGGGTTGATATCGCGATTGAAGCCGCGCAATTCCTCACCAAAGCGGATCGTGGTGGGGCGGCCTTCCTTGCGCGCCAGCGACGCGATCAGATAGCTTTTCCCCTGCTGGCTAGGCCCAAAGACCGAAACACACATGGGCCGACGTGCGGCATTCGCCAAGCGCCTTGCGCGCAAACCTTCACGGCGAAAATCACGGGCCAAAGCGGGGCCTTCTTCCCGCACCAGATCGCCAGCATCAGCCAGCCAACCGATCGCGCTTTGCGCCGCATCGGCCACCGCATCGCAGCGCTTGGCAAGAACTTCGTTTTCGGCCTGGGCGGCGCCTGCTTCGGAATTAGCCATGGTCATCTATTTTCCTCACGGCACCGAAAGTGCGCCGGTGTCGCGCCAATACCCTGCTTCACTACGTTCTGTTTGCAGACGTAGCCGGACAATGCCGCGATGCTGCGGATCACCTTCCGCATCCAGGATTTCATCTATGCTGAAATCTTCCCGTAATTCCTCAGCATCGGCGCTTTCGGGATCAATTTCCGCACGCTGGATGGAAAGGCGCAGGGGCAATTTCAGGCGCGGCACATTATCCGGATTGGCGTATTCCAGAATATACAAACGGCTCGCGGTCCAGCGTTCCAGATCTAATTGCCGAAAGCCCAGGAATACAGGCGCGCGGAATTCCATGGTGAATTTCACATCATGCTGCGCGCCAGGGGTCTTCGGTAATTCCTTATCCGGATCATTCAACAGCACGTTCTGCTTCAGGATCTGGCCAGAAATTTCCATCCTGCCGAGATATTTCGCCGTTGATCGCATGGAAAGCCTGCTGGTGCGCATCAGGAAGCCTTCAAGCCGGCCTTCAGCCACAGCGCATAACATGGCGCCGACAGCAGCGGTGGTTTTGGGGTCATCCACACGCCCCGCCCAATCCCGGAAGGGATACCAGCTACCCGCCCGATAACGATGCATCCCAACAATCCGGTGCGGAGGCACTGGCATTTTCGCAAGCACCATATCGAAAATCGCCCGCAAGCGAGAAGGCCGGCCAGAAAGCAGCAGCCAATCACAATCATAGGCATAGGTAACTTCGCACAGATCAGCAATCACTTGGCCAAGTGCCGCCTGCACAATGGCATCAACACTACCTGCAGTAGCGGTGATTTCCGCGCTCAACAATTGAAAACCAACCGCGCCCGCGCGCCCGGCCTGTTGTTCGAAATAGCGCAACGGCGCCGCAACATCCCGGCCAGCAAGAATTGTCGCCATAATCTCATGCAGAAATTGGCCGGTCGCGCGATCCGAGATTTTTTCATAGGCATGCAAAATCGCAAGTCCGGAAGGCTCCAGAATCTGGGTAACAAATTGGCGGCGCAAATGGCGCTCCAATTCGCTTTGCGCACCGCGATCACCCCCCAAAACTTCACGCAGCAGCGCCTTGGGTTCACGCGCGCCAGCCTGGCGCAAATTCTCCTCAATCTGCGGCAAGACGATGCTTTGGATGACTTCTTGCAGCACCTCATCACCCGCAATACGGAAACCTTCGCGGAAGTTCTGATGCGGTTCAATTTCCTGGCCATGCTCTGCGGAATAGGTGCAGATCATCAGATCCGTGGTACCACCGCCAATATCAATACTCGCCACCCGCAGCGATGGCGCCTTGCCATGGCCTTCGCGCACACGCCCGGTCAAGGCAAAGAAGCTCGCTGGATCACCGCGCAAGCGCTGGCTTGCTTCGGTGTACAGAAAAACCAATTGCGTCGCCGTGGCCTCATCCAAATTGGCGATGACGCGTGGTTCAGCAGGCGGGCTCGCAGCCCCTGGCGCGGGATTTCCCCAGCCCATCATATCCCAGGCAAGGCGCACCGCCGCTTCCGCGCGATGGCGGAAAATGCGCTGTTCTGCCAAGGCCATCGCAGGCGGCATGGTCAGCAAGATACGGCGCAGGCGCCGTGGCACATCGGGAAAGCTCCGCGCATAGCGCGTTTCCACTGAATTGATTTGGGAAAGCGCCTGCAAAAGCACTTCCGCCAGCAGAAAGCTCATCAACGATGAACGGCTGAAGCGTGCCCGCACGGCAGGTTGGCGAGGCGCACCACCGCGCCCGCGTGGTTTGGCACGCAATACCTCACCATCTTCGCTCACCCAGGCCATGAAGCTACCGCTGACAGGCGGCTCCGTCGTCACGCCATCGGCGGCCAAGCCATTGAAGCGCCAAACCTGGGTGGTTGGCCTTTCATCCCAAAGATAACGCTTAGGTGAGGAAAGACCCGTCGCACCTTCATTGCCGCGTGCTGCCGCGGAAAGGCGCACCGCTTCCGGCCCAATCCGCACGGGGCTCAGCCATTGAAACGCATTGCCGCGGCCGGAACGGCGGCTCAACGCATCCTTGCCGAAGCTGGCGCGGGCGAATTCAACGCGGCTTTCAAACGGGAAGGCATAGCTTTCTTCCGGGCTGCTCAAGTCGCGCAATTTCAGCGGATAGCTATTATTGAGATTGAGCCGGCTGTCGCGCTCATCCTCCACCAAAATCCCGCAAGTGCGCGCATTGCCAATATCCAGCACCAAATCAACATTGATTGGTTCATAGGATTTGCTGCCGGAAACCACATCCACCAGTTTCACGCGCGGCAGGATGCGTGCTTCCGCAATCAATTCCAAAAGCGTGATGAAGCGCGCCCAATGTTCACAGGCGCGTTGCTCATCCTCCGGCCGAATACGCCGGCCACTGGCCGCGCGCATTTCCTGCAAGGATTCCTCAAGCCATTGGATCAACCAGGGCTCATTCATGAACCAGCTGGTCTGTTCCCGGTCCGCGACAAAGGTGAATTCGCCCGCGCGTTCGCTATCGGCCGGCGAAATCGCCGTATAGGGCCTGCCTTCTTCGCGCGTTCTGAGCGCGGTATCAAAGGCAAGCACAGCATGATGCGTATTGCCTTCATCATCCGGCGCGGGAAGTGCGGCGATGCGGATGCGTACCCAATTGGTAGGGCCTTTGTCGTAAACTTCCTGCCCACCCGCACCCATCGCGGCAACCCGGAAAAAAGGCAGTGGCAGCCAACGCCCCAGCGCCATTTCCAAGGCCTGCCCGCGGCCAATTTGATAAATCTCCTCATCCGGTGGGCTGCGGCCACTGATCGGGTCCAGCAGCGCGCCATCACCGCTATCGGTCAGGCGTCGCAGATTGACCAAGCCGGCACTGGCCGGATCTGCGCCAGGGGGTAAGGGTTGCTCCCAAAAAGAACGGGGCGCACGCGGCAGACGGTCCAGCCCAAAGCGGATGTCAATGAATTGCAGGCCGGTCTGCGGCACCAAACTGATAATTTGCGGCAGACCCTGCATTGTGGAAAACCCTAAATTTTGAATATAATTCCGAGTACTATGCAGCCCAAAGGCTTGCCATGCAAGCATTCAGGCAAAGCGGCGCGGCGCTTCTCCAGATCATAACTCAAAAGAAAGCCACTGGCTGGCCCCGCAAATCGGGCGCTAGATGCGCCCGAAGCGTTGCAAGGCCGCATCCAATTCAGTGGCGCGCCTTTCGATGCTTTGTACCTGATCAGCGGAAGGCCCGCCGGCGCGTGCGGCGGCGGCGCGGCGGTCCCGTTCCAAGGCATCAAGTTCGGATTGCAGCCGCGCCCCTTCCGAAGTCGCGGCCGGGTTTTGCGCGCGTTCAGCGCGCAGGCGGTCCAGCGTTCGGCGTTGCTCAGCAAGGCTCCGTTGCAAAGCGGCCAAGCGTTGTTCTGAAGCGCGCACCGCCGCCGTGCTGCGCGCGGCTTCAGCCTGGGCGGCCGCATTGCGCTCAGCCGCCATTTGCGCGGCGCGTTCCTGCAACGCGGCAGAGCTTTCCAGGCTTTGCGCGCCGCGCACATCCTCACCGCTGACGGCAGCGCCGATGCCGGTGAAGAAGCCACGTTCGGAAGCGGGGCCCGCGCCGGCGCCAGCACAACCTGCCAGCAGTAAAAGCGGCGCGATGGCGCGGAAGGATTTCAGCTTCAT
>CAIMVB010000366.1 GCA_903844785.1 uncultured Rhodospirillales bacterium
GCGCCCTTCCGCAACGGCCAGGAAAAAATCGTTGGCGCCATTGGCGTGATCGGCCCCACACGCATCAATTACGGGCGCGTCATCCCGGTGGTGGATTACACGGCGCGCGTGATTGGCCGATTGCTCGGCTGATCAACCAAGACAGAATTTCTTAGTTTCTCAAGCCAGGAACCCAACATGCGTATTTCTTCAATTCGCCAGGGTGTGGTGCCCATCAGCAGCGCCATTGCCAATGCCTATATTGATTTTTCGAAAATGACGGCGAGTGTGGTCGCCATCACGGTGGAAGATGGCGCGGGCAAAAGCGCGACAGGCTATGGCTTCAATTCCAATGGCCGCTATGCGCAGCCGGGCCTACTTGCGGAACGCTTCATCCCCCGCCTGCAAGCCGCGACCGAAGCTGAGCTAGCGCGCAGCGAAGGCGGGCTGAACCCCACCGGCGCCTGGGGTGCCATGATGCGCAATGAAAAGCCAGGCGGGCATGGGGATCGTTCCGTCGCGGTTGGCGTTTTGGATATGGCGCTTTGGGATGCGGCGGCGAAGCTGGAAGGCGTGCCGCTGTGGCGCTTGCTTGCGGATCGCTATCGAGGCGGGCAGGCGGATGACAGCGCCTGGGTTTATGCCGCAGGGGGCTATTACTACCCCGGCAAGGGCGTGGATGCGCTGGTTGAAGAAATGAAGCGCTATCTGGGCATGGGTTATACCACCGTGAAGATGAAAATCGGCGGTGCGCCAGGCACCCCCATGAAGGAAGCTTTGGCCGAGGATTTGGCGCGCATTGAAGCTGTGGTGAAGCTGCTTGGCGGTGATGGGTCGCGCTTGGCTGTGGATGTGAATGGCCGCTTTGGATTGCATGCAGCACTCACCTATGGCGCGGCGCTGCAAACCTTCGGGCTGCGCTGGTATGAAGAACCGCTGGACCCGCTTGATTATTCAACCCATGCGGCTTTGGCCGAACAATATATGCCGCCAATCGCAACGGGCGAGAATCTGTTTTCCATGCTGGATGCGCGCAATTTGATCCGCCATGGCGGCTTGAGGCCTGATCGGGATATTCTGCAATTCGACCCGGCGCTTTCCTATGGCCTGGTGGAATACCTCCGCACGCTTGAAATGTTGGTGCGCCATGGCTGGTCGCCGCGGCGTTGTGTGCCGCATGGCGGGCATCAATTCGCGCTGAATATCGCGGTCGGCCTTGGGCTTGGCGGCAATGAAAGCTACCCAGAGGTTTTCGCGCCCTTCGGCGGATTTGCCGATAGCACGCCGGTGGTGGATGGGCGGATCAAAATGCCCGAGATCCCAGGTATTGGCTTTGAGGCGAAATCGGCGCTTTGGGCGGTGCTGAAGGATCTTTAGCGCCCAGGCAATTCAGCCCTTGCGGATCACTACCAAGCTATTATCCGCAAGCGGCCTATTCGGGCGCAGCATGGTAACGAAATCGACACTATAGGGCGTTGTGCTGAAAAACTGCTTGTAGCGCAGCAGATCCGTCGGTGTGACATCTTCGATCACGTAGATGCCGTGTTCCGCCAAACGATCAATGGAATGTGTAAAAAGGCAGCTACCAGCTTCGAAAACATGCAGGCCATCATCCACCATGAAATCGAAGCCAGTATCATCAACCTCCTGCCAGAAGGCTTGAATGGCAGCGGGGTCGCATTGGTCCATATAAAAAGTCTTGATGCGGTCTTCAGTGAACAGGATATCGCGGTCTATATCCGCACCATAGATCACGGCCTTGGGGAAATAATCACGCCAAACCCGAAGGGATGCGCCAGGGCGGCCGCGGGCGCCCATATTTGATGGGATGCTGGTATTATTGGTGCCCAAGCCGCATTCAAAAACCTTACGGACCGCATGACGACAATGCGCGAATAGGCGGCTGTAAAGCTCAGTGAAATTATGTGCTGGCGCAGGGTATGGATGCCCCTCAGGAGATAACTCGCCCTTGTCGGAACCGTATTTGTCGCAAAGCCCTGCCAGTAGGTCGCGCTGATTTTTGCCGTGATGCGTAATGAAGCGATAGCCAAGCCCGGCATTGAGCATTTCGGTAAACGCACCAAATGTAAGGGGCTTTGCTGGCGTATCCAAAGGGTACAACCTTTCCGTTCGAAAGTCAGATGGGCCATATCACCGCGTGACAGCCCGCATTACTTCTTAAAAATACTTCAATGAATACCGTTCGGCAAATGAATATATGCTACGATGTCACCCTGTTAAGAAGGCTACTGAAATGACCGATTTGCTCCCCCTGCTACTCGCCACGATTTTCTGGATCGCCACGCATAATGGTTTTGCGGGCACCGATATCCGCACGCGGTTGGTGGGCAAAATCGGGGAAGTCGGGTTTCGTATCGCCTATGCTGTAACCTCCGTCATTGCGATCATGATGTTGGTGCAGGCATGGGAAGCGGCGGTTGCCATGCCGCTTTGGTCAGCCCCCGCTTGGCTGCGCCTGATCCTGGCCGCCGCCATGCTGCCCGCCTTCCTGTTCTTCGCCGCGGGCCTGTTGCGCAACCCGACAGCAGTGGGCGGAGAAGCCCTGGCCGGGCAGCAAGCGCGCGGCATTCAGCGCATCACGCGCCACCCCATGCTGTGGTCCTTCGCGCTTTGGGCGCTGGTGCATGTGATTGGTAATGGCGATCTGGCCAGCCTGATTTTCTTCGGCACCTTCGCGATCAGCGCCTTCCTTGGCATGCCATCCATTGACCGCAAGCTGGCGGCGCGGGCGCCTGAAGCGGCGGCAAGGCTGCGGGCGGAGACCTCCATTATGCCCTTTGGCGCCATCCTGGCCGGGCGGAACCGGCTGGTGCTGGGGGAAATCGGCTGGCTGGCGCCGCTACTCGCGCTGCTTGGCTGGGCGGCGCTGCTGCATTTCCACGCGCGTTTCTTCGGCGTGCCGGCGCTACTGCCTTTTTGACCCGCGCTTGCCCTTGGGCTGGCCTGGGCGGTATCCCGACGCCATAGGAAGTGGAGTCCCCCCTGATGCAAGCCGCGCAGCAACCCCGCCCCGTGATGCTGGTGATCCTGGATGGCTGGGGCTGGCGGGAGGAGATCGCCGATAACGCAGTGCGCCAGGCGAAAACGCCAAGCTTTGACGCACTTTGGGCGGCTTGCCCGCATGCCTTCCTAAAGACCTCGGGCCTCGATGTCGGGCTGCCGGAAGGGCAGATGGGCAATTCAGAGGTCGGTCACCTTAATATCGGTGCCGGGCGCGTGGTGATGCAGGATTTACCGCGCATTGATGCTGCCATTGCCGATGGGTCCTTCGCGCGATTGCCCGCACTCACGGGGTTGATCGCCAAGCTGAAGGCCTCGGGCGGGACCTGCCATTTGATGGGGCTGCTCTCCCCC
>CAIMVB010000367.1 GCA_903844785.1 uncultured Rhodospirillales bacterium
AAGCCGCCGATCGCGGGCGAGTTGCGCTTCCTCGGGCGTCACGTAACGGCTGAAAGGATCAAGATGGCCAAATACCGCCGCAAAGCTGGCGCGCAGCAGCGTATCCCGCCCGGCATCCCGAACAGGGGGGGAAGCAAGCCAGGCGGCTTCCTGGAATTGCGCCAAGGCTTCAGCGGCTGACAAGCCATTGGCATCAGCGCCGCCACGCAGCGAATCACTCGGCAAGATCCGGCTGAGCAGCGCACGGCGGCCGCGCATCAGGCGCAATTCCCGGCCCAAGCGTTCAACCCTGAGGCTGGTATCCGCACTGGCAAACCCCGCCAGTGCCCAGGTGGCAAGATCAGAAGGCAAGGCGCGTTCCGTATGCCGGTCCAGAATCGCCGCGAAACCAGCCGCGAAAACCTGACGCATTTCTTCACGCGGGAAGGCGGGGATGGCTTCCTGCACCGCCGCACGCGGTACTTCCTGCGCCAGCGCCACCCCAAGCGGCAAGGCCGAGAGACAAAACAGCACTAAAAAGATGGCAGCAAGGATTAGCCGCGCGCGGCTGGTCAGCGCCGCCCACGGCGCGGCGGCGGCTTGCTTCCCGCGCGCTTCGCTATGCCCTGCATGATGTGAAACACCATCCCGCCCGTGCGCGCTGTCGCTTCGCGCAGCCGCACTTCCACAGCTTGACCCAGCGTGAAGGTCAAGCCTGTCCTGCGACCAGCCAGGCGCTGCGTGGCTTCGTCCTGATCCCATCTATCATCCGGCAATGAGCCAAGCGGGACAATTCCGCTCGCGCCATTCTCCTCCAAAGTGACAAACAGTCCGAAGCGTGTCACCCCAGAAATTCGTGCGCCGAAGATATTTCCCACGCGCTCTGACATATATGCCGCAAGGTAGCGGTCAACCGCATCGCGTTCCGCCATCGCGGCGCGCCGTTCAGTCGCGGTGATGTGTTCGCCGGTTTCCTGAAAACGTGCCGTTTCCATTTCCGCCAGACCATCACTGCCAAGCTTCAAGCCCCTGATCAGCGCGCGATGCACCAGCAAATCAGCGTAGCGTCTGATAGGTGAAGTGAAATGCGCATAGCGCGCCAAAGCCAGGCCGAAATGCCCGATATTATCGGGCGCATAAGCCGCCTGGGATTGGCTCCGCAGCACGGTTTCATGCACAAGCCTTTCCTGTGGGCTTTCCTTTACCTGCGCCAGCAAGGCGGCGAAATCGCGCGGATGCAGCCGGTCCCCCGGCGGGAGCGTTAGTTCCATGCTGCGCAGGAATTGCCTGAGCCCTTCCAGCTTCAAATCCGAAGGCCGGTCATGGACGCGATACATGCAGGGCTGAATCAGCCGCTCGAGTTCCTCCGCCGCGCAAACATTGGCGGCAACCATGAATTCCTCAATCAACCGATGAGAATCGAGCCGTGCGCGCGGCACCACCGCGCTGA
The DNA here is from genome assembly GCA_903844785.1 of uncultured Rhodospirillales bacterium. GTDB lineage: Bacteria > Pseudomonadota > Alphaproteobacteria > Acetobacterales > Acetobacteraceae > Neoroseomonas. Next base: position 1,430 of record CAIMVB010000367.1, read on the forward strand.
CGCGCCCTTTTTCATCCAGCAGCACGCGCCGTTCAGGCAAATCCAGATCCAGCGTGCCGCGCGCTTCACGCGCGGCCAGCAAGGCGCGGAAGGCGCCGTAAAGGCTTGCCATATGGCCAGGTGCGAGGCCTTCCGGCTCCGTCCCCGCCTCAAAACTTGCCTGCGCCTGTTCATAAGTCAGCCGCGCGGCGGAACGCATGATGCCGCGCCCGAAGCTATGCCCGGTCTTTCGCCCCGCGCCATCAAAGCGCATTTCAACGTAAAGGCAGCCGCGATCTTCCTGCGGGCGCAGGCTGCACCAGCCATTGGAAAGTGCCTCGGGCAGCATGGGCACCACGCGATCGGGGAAATAAACCGAATTACCCCGCGCCCAGGCTTCGCGGTCCAAATGGCTGCCGGGGCCGACATAATGCGCGACATCGGCAATGGCGACGGTGACCTTCCAGCCAGCGCCATCGGCTTCGGCATGGACCGCGTCATCGAAATCCCGCGCATCATCGCCATCAATCGTCACCAGCGGCAATGCGCGCAAATCCGCGCGCCCACGTGCGGTAACACCCTTCGACGTTTCTGCTTCGCGTAAGGCCTCGGCGGGGAATACATCGGGGATGCCATGGGCATGGATGCAGATGAGGGAGACCGAACGCGGTTCGCCCATAACGCCCAGGCTTTCCACAATCCGCGCGGGCTTCGGGCCGAAATGGCGCGTGGCGGGCAAGGGTTCCGCCAGCACGATATCGCCTGGCTTGGCGCCGCCCGCTTCCCCGGGCGGGACCATCCATTCGCCCTTCTGGCGCCGATCGGTCGGGATGATGCGCCCTTCCTCATAAACACCCAGGATCCGCGCCGGCGCGCTGCCAGCGATGCGCTTGAAAGTGCGCCCTTCATATTTGCCAGCGCCAATGGGCTTGAGCCGCGCGAGGACCCGTTCCCCAACGGCAAGCGCCGGGCGGCCTTTGCCTTCCGGGCGCATATAGATGATGGGCGGTCGGCCTTCGCCCTGCCATTGCAGCGGGCGCGCGATAGGGTCGCCATCCGGGTCTGTGCCGGTCACTTCCACCGGCGCCATATCGGGCAAGCGGCCCGGCGCGATGATGGCGCGTTTCCCGGCGGGGTTTGACCCGCCTTCTTCGGCCAATTCGCGCATCATGTGGCGCAAGGCCGGGCGCTGATCGGTGCTGAGGCCAAAGGCGCGGGCGATTTCGGATTTCGTCACGCGCCCCTTGGCTTCAGCCAGAAACCCGCGCAGCGCTGCCTTGGAAGGAAGCTCGCCCGGGGTTTCAGTGGCTTGGCGCGCCGCACCGCGACGTTTGGCGCTGGCGGCAGGGCCGGAAGCGGCGCGGGATCGGGCCTTATGGCCCTTCACCGGCGGCCCGCGACGCGGCATCTCAGCGGCTACTCTTGCGCGCGGCGGGCTTGGCCTTGGCCGCCGGTTTCGCCTTCGCGGCGGGCTTCGCCTTGGCGGCGGGCTTTGCCTTTGCCGCAGGCTTGGCTTTAGCGGCTGGTTTGGCCTTCACCGCTGCTTTAGCTGGCGCCGCGCTGGCTGCAGCCTTACGCGCGCCGCCCTTCGCACCCTTGCGGGCGGCGGCACCACGCGCCTTCATCTCCTTGCCCTTTTCAGCAAGCAGCGTGACCATATCGGCAAGCTGGGCATCTTCCATCGCCAGATCGCGCGGCAAATTCGCCACCACGCGGCCATGCTGCGCGTAAGGCCCGAAGCGGCCCTTGCGCACCACCACCATCTCCCCATCCTTCGGATGCGGCCCTAATTCGCGGATGCGCGAACGCGCGTCGGCCAAAAGCACGATGGCGCGGTTGAGCCCCACGGTCAGGACATCATCATCCTTGTCGAGCGATTTGAAGATGCTGCCACAGCGCACATAGGCGCCGAAACGCCCAAGCCCCGCGGTGATTTCCTCCTGGCTTTCAGGATCAATGCCAATCACGCGCGGCAGGGACAGCAAGCCAAGCGCCGCTTCCAGCGTCATGCCATCCGGGTTTTGCCCGGCAGCCAGGCTCGCACGGCGCGGCTTGGTCGGCTTGCCTTTGGCATCGGTGCCCGGTTCGCCAAGTTGCACATAAACCCCGTAAGGGCCGCGCCGCATCGTGACCGCCTGGCCGGTTGCGGGGTCTTTGCCCAATTCGCGGTCGGCGCCCGCGCCATCACCCTCGGCAGACGCAACACCAAAGGGCCGCGTGTAGCGGCATTCAGGGTAGTTGGAGCAACCGATAAAGGCGCCGCCGCGACCAAGCCGCAGCCCCAGCCTGCCTGCAGCGCAGGTCGGGCAGACACGCGGGTCCGTGCCATCACCGCGCGCGGGGAAGACATGCGGGCCCAAATCCTCATCCAGCGCGTCGATCACATCGCGCACTTTCAGATCCTTGGTCGCTTCCACCGCGCGGGAGAATTCATCCCAGAAGGCATGCATCACTGCACGCCATTCCGCCCGCCCGCCGGAGATTTCATCAAGCCTTTCCTCCATGGCGGAGGTGAAGCCGGTATCCACATATTTTTCGAAAAAGCGCACCAGGAAGGTGGTGACCATCCGCCCCAAATCCTGCGCAATAAAGCGCCGTTTTTCGAGCGAGACATATTTCAAATCCTGCAAGCGCTGCAGGATGGAAGCATAGGTGGAAGGCCGGCCAATGCCCAGTTCTTCCAGCCGCTTCACTAATGTCGCTTCGGAATAGCGCGGCGGCGGCTGGGTAAAATGCTGGCTGGCCGCGATATCGCCGTGCTTCAGCGCTTCCTTCTCCCGCATCGGCGGCAGGATGCGGCTTTCATCATCATCAGAAGGCGCGGCGCCCGGCAGGATGCCAGCGCGCGCATCAGCGGCGCGGTCATCCTCATCTTCGCGATAGAGCTTCAGGAAACCGTCAAAGGCAATCACCGAACCGGTGGCGCGGAATTGCGCGCGGGCATCCTTGGCGGCGATATCCACCGCGGTCTGGTCCATCTCGGCGGACGCCATTTGCGAAGCCACCGCGCGCTTCCAGATCAGGTCATAAAGCCTGGCCTGCGCGCCTTCCAATTCGCGGCCCATGGTATCGGGGCTGCGCGTCACATCGGTGGGGCGGATCGCTTCATGCGCTTCCTGGGCGTTCTTGGCCTTGGAGGCATATTCGCGCGGTGCGGCGGGCATGTAATTCGGCCCGAATTCGCTTTTCACGTGATCGCGAATGGCGGCAATGGCTTCGCGCGCCATGGTCACGCCATCCGTCCGCATATAGGTAATGTGCCCGGCTTCATACAAAGCCTGCGCCGTGCGCATTGTTTGCTGCGCGCCCATGCCGAGCTTGCGCGATGCTTCCATCTGCAACGTGGAGGTCATGAAGGGCGGTGGCGGGTTCCGCCGCACGCGGCGCTTTTCAACAGACGCCACGCTGTAGCTGCCACCTTCGGCCAGCTTCTTCGCGCGCATCGCCGCCGCTTCATCTGAAAGGTCGAATTGCTCCAGCTTGCGGCCTTCAAGATGCGTGAGCCGCGCGGTGAAGGGCGCGCCGGCGGCAGTCATGAAGCGGCCTTCAATGGTCCAATATTCACGCGCCCGAAACGCTTCGATTTCCGCTTCGCGTTCGCAAATCAAACGCAGCGCCACGGATTGCACGCGCCCCGCGGAACGCGAGCCAGGCAGTTTCCGCCACAGCACCGGCGAAAGCGTATAGCCCACCAAATAATCCAGCGCGCGCCGCGCCAGATAGGCTTCGATCAGCGGCTGATCCAAATCACGCGGATGCGCTACAGCATATTGTACGGCGCGTTTGGTGATTTCATTGAAGGTGATGCGCTGAACATGCTTGCCCTTCAGCGCCCCGCGCTCGGCCAGCATATCCTTCACATGCCAGGAAATCGCTTCCCCTTCACGATCCGGGTCGGTTGCCAGGTAAAGTCGCTTCGCGCCTTTCAGCGCTGAGGCGATTTTACCCACCTGCTGCTCACCGCGCGGGTCCTTGCCCCAAAGCATCGCGAAATCCTGATCGGGCAGGACCGCGCCATCCTTTTCTTCCAGATCGCGGACATGGCCATAGGAGGCCAAAACCGTGAAATCCCGGCCGAGATATTTTTCAATCGTCTTCGCCTTGGCCGGCGATTCCACCACGACTACGTCGCTCATGCCTTCCCGATTCACCCTTTGCCGGATAGCGCCACCCGATGGCCGGGCAGCATATCCACCCGGCCTTCCAGTTCCAGATCAGCAAGCGCCGCCTGGAGCGCGGGGGGTGAGAGGTGGCAGCGCCGGAGGAGATCGTCAACAGATATTGGTGACATTCCAATTAAATCAATTAGTTCACCATATTCTCCTGGGGTGGCTTCCTGGGTGATTTCGGTCAAGGGCGCTATTTCGGGTGATGGCGCCATGGCAAAAAGCGGCGCATCACGGGGCGCTTCAGGCAGATGCGCCAGCACATCGGCCGCACTTTCCACCAAATGCGCGCCCTGGCGGATCAAATCATTGGCGCCACGGCAGCGCGGATCGAGCGGGCTGCCGGGAATGGCGAAAACCTCCCTGCCCGCTTCCAAGGCAAGCCTGGCGGTAATGAGTGTGCCGGAGCGTTCGGCGGCTTCCACCACCAGCACGCCAAGACACAAGCCGGCCACGATGCGGTTGCGCTTCGGGAAGTGCCGCGCGAGTGGCGCGGTGCCCAGCGCATGTTCCGCGACCACAGCGCCTTCACGGCCAATCCGCGCCTGAAGCGCGGCGTTTTCCGGCGGATAGGCGACATCCAAGCCGCCCGGCAGCACGGCCAGCGTCCGCCCGGCACGCAAAGCGCCCTGATGCGCCGCCGCATCCACCCCGCGCGCGAGGCCGGAGATCACCAGCACCCCGGCGCGGGTCAATTCTTCGGCAATATCTTCCGCGATGCGCCGCCCGGCGGCGGAGGCATTGCGCGCGCCGACAATGGCGAAGCTTGGCATATGGGCAAGCAGGGCGGCGTCCCCCTGCACCGCCAGCATCGCCGGCGCGTCAGCTAAAAGGGCGAGCAAGGGCGGGTAGGCGGCGCTGCCCCAGAAAATGAACCGCGCGCTAAGCTTGGCCATGGCGTCAGCTTCCCGCCGCGCGTCATCCGCGCTTGGGATGCGGGCCTGGGTTTCCCGCTTGGCCAGCAGGCGGGGTAAGGCATCCAGCGCCGCCGCCCCGCTGCCATGGCGGGCGAGCAGGCGGCGAAACCCCATGGGGCCAATGCCCTCAGTCTGGGCGATACGCCATAGGGCGAGGCTTTCGGCGGGGCCGGGGGTTCCATCGGGCATAGGCGAAATTCTATGCCATAATTCAACCTATACGGGAAATACTAAATTGTATTTCTATTTCGTGCTCTTTCCGATGCGCGGTTCGGTCCCCGCCAAAAGGCGGCGGATATTCGCCTCATGCCGCCAGAACACCAGCACGGCGATCAGCAGCGCCATCAGCGCGTGATCCGCGCTGGACAGCACCAGGGCGAAAAGCGGCGCCGCCGCAAAGGCGGTCAGCGCGGCGGCGGATGACATTTTCAGGAGTTTCGCCGCGACCAGCCACACAGCACAGCAGGCAAGCCCAACCGGCCAGGCGGCGGCAAGCAGCACCCCAAGCCCTGTCGCCACGCCCTTGCCACCGCGAAAGCCGAGCCAGACCGGGAAAAGATGGCCCAGCACCGCCGCCGTGCCCACCACAACATCCTGATCGCCCAGAAACTGCCGCGCGAGCAGCACCGCGACCGCGCCCTTCAGCCCATCCAGGATCAGGGTTGCCGCCGCCAGGCCCTTGCGGCCAGTGCGCAGCACATTGGTCGCGCCGATATTGCCGGAACCAACCTGGCGGATATCGCCAAGCCCCGCCGCCTTGGTCAGCAACAACCCGAACGGGACGGAGCCAATCAAATAGCCGCCGACCAGCGCGATCAGAAACGCGATGCTATCCGCATGTTCCGCCATGGTTCAGCCGCCGAAAACGCGCCGCCCGGCTTTCCAGGTGCCAAGCACCCGGCCTTCCAGGGCACGACCATCAAAGGGGGAATTCTGCGCCTTGCCGGGCAGTTTGCCGGCTTCAACCTTCCAGCCGCGATCGGGGTGGAACAACACCAAATCCGCCGGCGCGCCCTTGGCCAACCTGCCCTGCGGCAAATCCAGCAAATTGGCGGGCCGCGCGGTCAGCAGCGCAAGCGCGGTGAGCATGGGCACATCCCCCGCATGCACGCGCGCCAAAGTCACGCCCAGCAGCGTGGCAAGCCCTGCCCCACCCGCTTCGGCCTGCGCAAAAGGCAAGCGCTTATCATCCGCATCGCGCGGCTGATGGTCTGAAGCAATGGCATCAATCGTGCCATCCGTGAGTGCGGCCACCACCGCCTGCCGATCAGCCTCGGTCCGCAAAGGCGGCGAAAGCTTCGCATAGCTGCGGTAATCGCCAATCGCGGTTTCGTTCAAATCGAAATAGGGCGGTGCAGTATCGCAGGTAACGGCCAGCCCCTCAGCCTTGGCGGCGCGGATCAAATCAAGCGCGGCGGCGGTGGAGATGTGCGCGAAATGCACATGCCCGCCCGTAATGCGCGCCAGCGCGATGTCGCGCGCCACCATCATGGCTTCCGCCGCCGGCGTAATGCCAGGCAGGCCAAGGCGCGTGGCCAATTCGCCTTCGGTGGCGGCACCGCCGGCGGCAAGGCTCGGTTCTTCTGGGTGCTGCACAATGAAACTGCCAAAGGCCCGCGCGTAAGACAGTGCCAACCGCATGCTGCGCGC
>CAIMVB010000368.1 GCA_903844785.1 uncultured Rhodospirillales bacterium
CACGATAATCACATCGCCCGGCTTGTAGGCGCGCATTTCAACGGCCTTGAAGGCATCTTCTTCGCAGTCAAAGCAAAGGGCGGTGCCTTCGAAGCGCAGCTTTTCCATGCCGGCGATTTTCACAATCGCACCCTCAGGGGCAAGGTTGCCATGCAGGGAGACAACGCCACCGATCGGGCTGATCGGATCGGAACAGGGGCGCACCACATCCTGATCCTTCGGCACGATCACCTCGCGGTGATTTTCGGCAATGGTCTTGCCGGTCACGGTCATGCAATCGCCCTTCACATAGCCGCCATCGATCAGCGCCTTGATGATAATGGGCACGCCACCAATGCGATGCACATCGGCGGCGACATAACGCCCACCGGGCTTGAGGTCCGCGATATGCGGGGTCTTCCGCATAATCTCCGCCACGTCCTGCAGCGTAAAGCGGATGCCGGCTTCATGCGCCATGGCGGGCAGGTGCAGCGCGGCATTGGTGGAACCACCCGTCGCACCCACAATCGCCGCGGCGTTATGCAATGAATCCAGAGTCACGATATCGCGCGGGCGGATATTGCGACGGATCAGTTCCACAACCGCCTTGCCCGATTCAATCGCCCAACGGTCACGGTCTTCATCGGGGGCCGGCGCGCCGGCGGAAAAGGGCAGCGCGAGCCCGATCATTTCGGAAACGCAGGCCATGGTATTGGCGGTGAATTGGCCGCCGCAAGCGCCCGCGCCTGGGCAGGCATGGCGTTCAAGCTCATCCAATTCCTCGTCAGACATGCCGCCAGCGGCGTGCTTGCCCACCGCTTCAAACACATCCAGCACCGTCACGTCGTGGCCATGGTGCTTACCCGGCATGATGGACCCGCCATACATGAAGACAGACGGCACATTCAGCCGGATCATGGACATCATGACGCCTGGCAGGGATTTGTCGCAGCCCGCAATGCCAACCAGCGCATCATAGCAATGGCCACGCATGGTGAGTTCAATGGAATCCGCGATGGTATCGCGTGATGCCAAGGATGATTTCATGGATTGATGGCCCATCGCGATGCCATCGGTCACCGTGATGGTGGTGAATTCGCGCGGCGTGGCGCCAGCCTGCTTCACGCCAATCTTCGCGGCCTGCGCCTGACGCGACAGTGCGATATTGCAAGGTGCGGCTTCATTCCAGCAGGACGCCACACCGACCAGCGGCTGTGCGATTTCCTCAGCCGTTAGTTCCATGGCGTAGTAATAGGAACGATGCGGCGCGCGTTCCGGCCCCATGGTGGTGTGCCGGCTCGGCAGCTTTGACTTATCCCATTTCGTCATCGTCAGTTTCCTCCTGCAAAATTGATCCTCGCGATCACCCGATCGCGTATAGAAAACCCACACTGATCCCAAGCCCAACAAGGGCCGCGATAAACTGCGCCACCGCGCGGCTGAGCGGGGCACCGCCAAAATTCACACGCGCCAAGCCATTGGTCAGCAGCGCCGTCACGCCCACAAAAAGCGTAATGGCGGCGAATAGCTTGAGCGTGCCTCCCTCAAACATGCCTCAGCCCGCAATCCGCGCCAATGCGGCATCAAGCCGGGTGATTTCCGCCTGCCAGGACGCCAACCTTTCGCGGTTTTCCTCAACGATTTCGACAGGCGCGCGGGAAACGAAAGCCTCACTGCCCAGCTTGGCTTCAACTTTTTGCACTTCGCCTTCGATGCGTGTGCGTTCCTTGGCAAGGCGCGCACGTTCGGCGGCGAAGTCAATCACATCGGCCAAGGGCAGCATCAGCGTGGTTTCATCCAGCACCGCCTGCACCACACCCTTGGGTGGGTCACCACTCAGGGCACGGATTTCGCTCGCGCGGCCCATGCGATGGATGGCATCAGCCCAGCGTTCGGCGCGCGCCATGCTCTCAGGCCTGGCGCCGGCCATCAGCAGCGGCACGGTGATGGAAGGCGCGACATTCATCTCGGACCGCACGGTACGGATTTCCGAAATCAGCCGCACCACCCAATCCAATTCCGCCCGCGCTTCCGCCGCATCGGCCACTGGCATGGCTTCCGGCCAGGGGCTGCGGATCAGGCTGCCTTCGGCGCCATAGCCCATGCGGTGCCACAACTCCTCAGTGATGAAGGGCATCACCGGGTGCAGCATACGCAGGATCACGCCAAGCACATGCGCCGCCGTGGCTTTCACTTCGTCCTTATCCGCACCATCCGGGCCATTCAGCACGGGCTTGGCGAATTCCAGGAACCAGTCGCAGAAATCATTCCAGGCAAAGCGATAACAGGCCTTGGCGTAATCATCGAAGCGGAAGCCCTCTAGCGCGGCATTAGCCTCAGCCAGGGCAGAATTGGTTGTATCCAATACCCAGCGCGAAAGTGGCAGCCTTGCCGAGGCGGGATCAAACCCCGCCACCGGCGCAATGCCGTTCATTTCGCAGAACCTCGCCGCATTCCAGATTTTCGTGCCAAAGGACCGATAACCCTCCACACGCTGCCGGCCGAGCTTGATATCCCGCCCCGGTCCCGCCAGGGCGCAAAGTGTGAAGCGCATGGCATCAGCGCCATAGGCATCTACCAATTCCAGCGGATCCATCACATTGCCGCGCGATTTGGACATTTTCTGTCCTTTTTCGTCGCGCACCAGCCCATGGATACAGACTGTCTTGAAGGGCACCTCGCCCATGAAATGAATGCCCATCATCATCATCCGGGCAACCCAGAAGAAGATGATGTCAAAACCCGTCACCAACACATCGCCGGGATAGTATTTCTCAAGCTCAGGCGTTTTCTCGGGCCAGCCAATGGTGGAAAACGGCCACAGCGCGCTGGAAAACCAGGTATCCAGCACATCATCATCGCGCGTCAGCGCCACCGCATGACCGAATTTCGCGCGCGCCGCGGCTTGTGCTTCTTCTTCGGTATGGGCGACGAAAACCTCGCCATCCGGCGCATACCAGGCGGGGATTTGATGCCCCCACCAAAGCTGGCGGGAAATGCACCAGGGCTGGATGTCGCGCATCCAGGCGAAGAAAGTGTTTTCCCATTGCTTTGGCGTGAAGACCGTCTGGCCAGTTTCCACCGCGCGAATGGCGGGTGCGGCGAGCGTTTTGGCGTCCACATACCATTGCATGGTCAGGCGCGGTTCAATCGGCACGCCGGAACGATCACCATGCGGCACCATATGGGTATGGGGTTCGATCTTCTCGACCAACTCCAATTCCTCAAGCCGCGCCACAATCGCCTTGCGCGCCGCGAAGCGATCCTGCCCGGCCAGGCCGCGCACAAAATCATGATCCGCAATGCCATCAGCGGCGGCGAAATGCGCGCTGATTTCTTCCAGCATTACACGCCCTTCGGCATCCAAAACGGAAGGCATGGGCAAACCATGGCGCCGCCCAACTTCAAAATCATTGAAGTCATGCGCGGGCGTGATCTTAACGGCGCCAGAGCCCTTTTCGGGATCGGAATATTCATCCGCCACCACGGGAATGGCGCGACCCAAAAGCGGCAGGATCACGCGCTTGCCGATCAAATCCTTGAAGCGCGCATCTTCGGGATGCACGGCCACGGCAGTATCGCCCAGCATGGTTTCGGGCCGCGTTGTGGCCACCACCAAAAACCGTCCCGGCGCGCCTTCCACCGGATAGCGCAAATGCCAGAGATTGCCCTTCACTTCCTTGCTTTCGACTTCCAGATCGGAAATCGCGGTCAGGAATTTCGGGTCCCAATTCACGAGGCGCCGGTCACGATAAATCAGGCCCTGGCGGAACAGCGTCACGAATACTTCGCGCACTGCGGCCGAAAGCCCTTCATCCATCGTGAAGCGTTCACGCGGCCAATCGAGCGATGCGCCAAGCCGGCGCAATTGCCGCGTAATGGTGCCGCCCGATTCCGCCTTCCATTCCCACACGCGCTTAAGAAAAGCCTCGCGCCCCATGGAACGGCGGTCCGGTTGCTTCTGTTCCGCTAGCAGGCGTTCCACCACCATCTGTGTCGCAATGCCGGCATGGTCCGTGCCGGGCTGCCACAGCGCATCACGCCCCTGCATGCGCCGCCAGCGGATCAACACATCCTGCAAGGTATTATCCAGCGCATGGCCGATATGCAGGCTACCCGTGACATTGGGCGGCGGGATCATGATGGTGAAGGGCCGGGCCGGGCTCTCCGGGCGGGCGGAAAAAGCGCCTGACGCCTCCCAGCCTTCATAAAGGCGGGGTTCAATCGCGGCGGGGTCAAAAACCTTGTCGAGCATGCTGCTTCCCTTCCCCGCCCCGGGGCGTTACGTCAAGGGCAGGCAGGGCGTCTTTTGGGCCAAGCAACGGAAATCATCCAAGAGTTTGTAACGCCATGGTCCATCGCCGCACCCTTTTCGCCAGCCTGCCAGCGCTTGGCCTTGCAACACCTGCCCTGGCCCAGGCGCCCGCCTGGCCTAATGGGCCGATCCGCATCATCGCACCCTTCCCGCCCGGTGGCAGCGTGGACACCATCACCCGGCTATTGCAGCCACGCCTTGCGGCGGAACTGGGCGTGCCGGTGGTGGTGGAAAACCGCCCAGGCGCGTCGGGCGCGCTTGGCAGCCAGGCGGCGGCGCGGGCAGTAGGGGATGGCAATACCTGGGTCACCGTCTTTGATACCCATGCGGTGAACCCCTTCCTGATCCCCAATCTGGGCTTTGATACGGAACGGGATTTCGCGCCCATCATGCTGATCGGCACGGCGCCCATGATCATCACCACGCATAATTCACGCCCCTGGCAGAATCTGCGGGAAGTAATCGCCACGGCCAGGGAAAAGCCCGATACCGTTACCTATGGCTCGATCGGCAATGGCAGCCTTTCGCATCTGACAATGACATTGATGCAGCGTGCCGGGGATTTCCGCGTGGTGCATGTCCCCTATCGCGGCGGCGGGCCCATGAGTGCGGCGGCAGCGGCCGGCGAATTGGATATGCCCATGGCGACCAATGCCGGGCTTGGCGGCCAAGTCGGCCGCACGTTACGCCCGCTGGCACAAACCGGCGCCAAGCGTTCAGCCTTGTTTCCTGATCTTCCAACCGTGGCTGAACAGGGCCTGCCTGGTATTGATGCACTCGCCTGGTGGGGCTTGCTAGCCCCAGCGCGTGTGCCTGAACCCATTCAGCGGCGCTTTCACGCGGCGCTGGTGAAGGCACTGGCGGAACCCGAATTGCGCGCCCGCATGACCGGGCCTTTGGGGATTGATGTCATCGGCTCCACGCCCGAGGAATTCGGCGCCTTCCTTCAGACACAAATGACGCTATGGGGCCGCGTAGTGCGGGAAAATAATATCAGATCAGATTGAAGCGGCCGATCACGGCAGGCCGCGATTGACCACGCGTTCAATTTCGGCGCGCACCAAACGCTCCACCAAGGGCGGCAGATGGGTATCGAGCCAATCCTTGAGGATTGGCCGCATTTCTTCACGGACCACATCCTCAATACTCGGCCCACCGCGGTAAACCGGCGCGCTCCGTTCAGAACTGACCGCACGCAACAAGGAGCCCATGGAGGCCGCCGCTGCCGCCGCCGCGGCGGGGGCAATCAGGCCCGATGCATTACCCACCTCAGCCTGCGTGGCCAGGGCGCCTGCACCAAAAGACGCCGCCGACAAAGGCGGGGAGAGCACCGGCGGTGAAACCATCATCTCCGGCGTCAGTTCAAGGGGTTCTGGCCCGGCCTTAGGCGCTACTGGGGCGGGCTTTTCCTCAACCCTGGCGGCAGCGGGGATTGCACTGGCCGGAAGTTCGGCGGGCTTGGCTGGGGTAGTGGCACCCGCTTCGGGCGTCTGCGCTGCCCCCGCCTCGTCCTCATTCAAAATGCGCCGGATGGATGCCAGAATATCATCCATCGATTGGTCATGTGCCGCTGGGGGCGTTTGGGCTGAAGCGCTCATGGTGATCCTC
>CAIMVB010000369.1 GCA_903844785.1 uncultured Rhodospirillales bacterium
AGCCCATGTCGCTTGAAGCCGATCTCCTCGCCGAAAGGCGCCGCCTGTCGCGGCGCGTCAGCCTATGGCGCACGCTGGCGGTGCTTGGCGTTATCGCCGCCTTGGCGGTGATTTTTGGCCGAGGCGATATGGGCGGGCTCGCCTCGGGCGAACATGTGCTCAGGCTGCGTATTGAAGGCGTGATCACCGAAGATCGCCGACTTTTGGAAGTGATCGAAGAAGCCAGAACCGATAGCTCGGCCCGCGCGATGCTGCTGGTCATCGACAGCCCCGGCGGCAGCATGGCGGGCGGCGAGGCTTTGCATGGCGCGCTCAAGCGCTTTGCCGAGAAAAAGCCCATCGTGGCCCTGATGGGCGGCACGGCAGCCTCGGCCGGCTACATGATCGCCATGCCCGCCCAGCATGTGCTGGCGCGGGAAGCCACCGTCACTGGCTCCATTGGCGTTTTGCTGCAAAGCTTCGATATCTCGGAATTGATGGCCCGGCTTGGCGTGCGCCCAGACATATTGGCAACCGGCCCCTTCAAGGCGCAGCCCAACCCCTTCCAGCCGCTGACCGACCAGGGGCGGGCAGAAATGATGCGCGTGCTTGAAGATTTGCACGGCCAATTCATCGCCATGGTGGTGGCGGGCCGGCGCATGGATGAAGCCCGCGTGCGCCCGCTGGCTGATGGGCGCGTTTTCACCGGGCGCCAAGCGCTCGGCCTTGGCCTGATTGACGCCATTGGCGGAGAGGCTGAAGCCCGCGCCTGGCTCGCAGTTCAGAAGGACGTGCCCGAAGCCCTGCCGGTACGCGATCTGGAACCGCGCGACCGGGTCGAGAAATTCCTCAACCGCTATGTCGGCAGCCTCGTGAAAACGCTTATGGCGGAATGGTTTGGCGTTGACGCCCCACGGGCGGTCTGGCAGCTTTCCCACTAGGGCAGGGTTCGTTCATTCCAGGCATTGCATCTGGCTTGGCGGAGTTGCCCCAATAGATGAGGCTTAGGGGCACCCGCAATTCAATACGGGCGCCCTACGAAGAACGCTTAGGGAGAAAACCCGGCATGACGAGATCAGAACTGATCGCGCAATTGGCGGCAAGTAATCCGCATTTGCGCCAGGGGGATATTGAGGCGATTGTCGCGACGATTTTCGGCGAAATCACCGCCGCACTGGCGCGCGGAGATCGCGTGGAATTGCGCGGCTTTGGCGCCTTTTCAACCAAGTCGCGCCAGGGCCGCACAGGGCGCAATCCGCGCACCGGGGAAAGCGTGCCGGTTGAGCCAAAATCCGTGCCCTATTTCAAGCCGGGCAAAGAATTGCGCGAACGCATCAACGCGAAAAAGCAGGCAGCACCCGCCAAGCGCGCGGTGCGCACAGGCTGATAGTATCGCGCTTTTCGCCGCGATACCTCGCCACCTATGGGTCATAGATGAAAGCGTGGCTTCGTCGCCCTACTGACACAGGGGCGCGGCTTCCAAGCTTGGCTTTTCTTAGTCGCTGCGCCCTGGCTGGTCTGGGGCTTCTCACCGGGTGCAGCGCGGATTTTACGGCCGCTGATGTCGCCTATTTTCAGCCACCCATCACCGCCAGTAGCGCGCCGGCACGGCCGCTGCGCGAAAGCTGGTCGCTCCACAATAACACGCGCCGCGTCGGTCTGGCTGAAATGCGCCCGATCATCCCGGCCTTCAACGGTCAGGGGGCCTTGCTGGCATCCTGGAACCCACATCCAGCTGGCGTTTCTGGCAGGCCAAGCTTCATCGTCATTCATGGTGGCCATGGGCTGAACCCCACTAATTTCGCTACCGCGCTTTGGCTGCGCGATGAATTCCAGGCCAATGTTTTGGTACTGGATAGTTACTGGAGCCGTGGGCGAGAAGAAAATTGGGCCACAGGCACGCGCTATGGCGTGAATATGCGCGTTCTGGATGTTATCGCCGCTGGGCGCTGGCTGCGCGATAGCGCCGGCGCCGACCCCCGGCATAGCTTCCTGATTGGCGATAGCCAAGGCGGCTGGACCGTACTGCGCAGTTTCACGACCGAAGCTTTTTTTCAGCGTGAATTACCTGGCCTGTTGCGGGCAGGCATCGCGCTTTATCCGAATTGTAAGGCCGATGGCACAGCGCAATATCCGCGCCTTGGCCCCTATGCCGGCCCGGTCTTGATTTTCACCGGCGGGCGAGATTCCGCGACCCCGATTGCCCAATGCGCCCCGGCAACCCTGACCGCAGCCACCGACTGGGTACATTTTCCGGGCGGCACCCATGCCTGGGATATCGCCAATCGTGGCGCCCATACCCCGGCAGTGGATGGTGAATGCACCCGCGCCATGAATGTCTATAATCCTTTTCCCATCTGCCGCAGCGATGCCACCACGGCGGCGATGCGTACGCGCATCAAAAGCTTCGTGCTGGGGCTCAACACCCCTTAGTGCATGTCCAGGATCACCGAAATCACATGCCAAGGCGGCAGTTTCCCGATTGTGCCTTGACGCGGAGCGCTGGCGGGGGATTGTCTGCCCAGATTAACCCCAAGGGCCCCGCTGATGCGCTGGTTCATCTTTCTGCCACTCGCCGTGCTGGTGGTGCTTTTCCTGCTCTCCAACCCGCAGAGCATTGAATTGCGCCTCTGGCCCTTTGATGTCGCCTGGGCTGCCTCGGCCGCCATTGCCGTGCTGTCCATCGCCGCCTTTGCCTTTCTCCTGGGCGCGCTGATCGCCTGGGCCGCTGCCCTACCCGCCCGGCGCCGCGGCCGCGCCGCTGAACGTCGTGTGGTAGAATTGGAAGCGAACCTCAAAGCCCTCAGCGCCACCCGTGAAGCCTCTGACCAAAAGGCACTGACCCAAGCATGATCCCGCGTCCAATAAGCGGCGCTGCCCGCATCATTCCCGCCCTTGATTCAGGCGATGCGGCGCGCGCCCAGTCCCTGGCCGAAACGCTGGCACCCCATTGCGGCGTGCTGAAAGTGGGGCTGGAGCTTTTCACCTCAGCCGGCCCCGGCATTGTCAGTGCCATGGCGCGGCATCGCCCGGTGTTTCTCGACCTCAAGTTGCATGACATCCCAAATACCGTGGCGGGCGCCGTGCGGTCCCTGCTGCCGCTCAGGCCCGCCATGATGACGCTGCACGCGGCGGGTGGTGCAGCCATGATCGCCGCCGCGCGGGCCGAGGCTGAGAAAGCCGGCACCGAACGCCCCATGCTGCTGGCGGTCACGGTGCTGACCAGCATTGACGCCGAAACCCTGGCCGCGACAGGCGTGGCGGCCAGCCCCGCCGATCAGGTGCTGCGCCTGGCCCGCCTTGCGGTCGCCGCCGGGGCAGATGGGCTGGTCTGCAGCCCGCAGGAAGCCGGGGTGCTGCGTGCAGCCCTTGGCCCCGCCCCCTTCCTGGTGGTGCCAGGCGTGCGGCCTGCCGGCGCCGCGCTTGGCGATCAGGCACGTACAGCCACCCCGGCGGAAGCCGTGGCGGCGGGTGCCGATTGGATTGTGGTGGGCCGGCCCATCACCGGCGCAGCAGACCCAGCCCAGGCAGCGGCAGCCATCGCGGCAGGCTTGTAAGCCGTGCTGGTCAAAATTTGCGGCATCAAGGATCGCGCCGCGCTGGATGCCGCCAGCCAAGCCGGGGCGGATATGTTGGGCTTTGTCTTCTTCCCGCCCTCACCGCGCGCGGTCACGCCCGCCGAAGCCGCAATGCTCGCGCGATCCTATGCCGCTGGCCCGAAGCGCGTCGGGCTTTTCGTTGACCCGGATGATGCGCTTTTGACTGAGACCTTGGCGCAGGCGCCGCTGGATTTGATCCAACTCCATGGTGAGGAAAGCCCGGCCCGCGCCGCCGACATCCGCTTGCGCTTCGGCAAGCCGGTGATGAAGGCGCTTGGCATTGCAACCAAAGCGGATCTCACCCGCTTGGCCGATTACGCCGATCAGGTGGATTACTTCCTGCTAGATGCCCGCCCACCGCCTGGCAGTGTGCTGCCCGGCGGCAATGCGCTGGCTTTTGATTGGTCACTCATGAAAGACGAAAATCCGCCGCGCCCTTGGCTGCTGGCGGGCGGCCTTACCCCCGCCAATGTGGCGCAAGCCATCGCGGCCTCCGGTGCTAAGGGCGTGGATGTTTCCTCAGGCGTTGAAAAGGCACGCGGCGTGAAGGACCCCGCCGCCATTGCCGCCTTCATCGCTGCTGCTAAAGCCGCCTCGGTTTGAAGCGCCACCCCGCATGACCGCTTCAGACGAAAGCGAAGCCGCCGAAAAGGCCAAGATGCGCCGCGTGCTGGCGATATTCGGCCCGGCGGTCTTCTCCGGCGCCTTTGCCACCCGCGTCACCGACCCAACGGTTGCCGAAATCGCCGGGGAATTCAGCATCACGGCGGCTGAGGCCGCCTTGCTCGGCACCGCCTATACCCTGCCCTTCGCCTTGGTGCAGCCCATCCTGGGGCCGGTTGCGGATTCCATCGGCAAGCGCCGGATTGTGATGATTTGCGTGGCGCTGCTTGGCATCATGCTGCTGGCGGCGGCGGTGTCGGCCAGCTTTGGCTGGCTGATGGCCTTCCGCGCGGCCTCTGGCATGGCGGCGGGGGGCATGATGCCACTCACCCTCGCCATTATGGGCGATGCGGTGTCGCTGAAATACCGGCAAGTGGCGCTATCGCGCATTCTGATCTTTGGCATTAGCGGGCAGATCGCAGGCGGCGTGGTGGCGGGGCCAATCGCCGCATTGGCGGGCTGGCGCGGCGTGCTGGTAGTATGCGCCATAGCGGCGTTTTTCGGCCTTTTCGCCCTGATCCTGGCCGCGCGCGGCGCCGCGCGGGAAGCCATGACGCGCTACGACCCCGTAGTGGCGCTTCAGCGCTACCGCGGCATTATCGCCAACCCCGCCGCGCTGCCGCTTTTCGCCGCGGTTGCCGTGGAAGGGGGCTTGGTTTTCGGCACCTTTCCCTTCATCGCGCCCCTGCTGATTGAACGCGCCATTGGCAGCACGATGGAGGCGGGCTTTGCCATTGGCGCCTTTGGCCTGGGCGGGCTGGTTTTTGCCGCGCTGGTGGCACCCTTGCTGCGGCGCTTCGGCCAGGGCGGGGTGATCCGCATTGGCGGTGCCACCGCTGCCCTGGCACTGACGGGCTTTGCGCTTGCGCCATCACTTGTCATCGCAACCCTTGCCGGGCTCGCACTCGGGCTTGGCTTTTACATGATCCACAACGCCATCCAGACCCGCGCGACCGAGCTTGCGCCCCAGGCCCGCGCCAGTGCGATGTCCTTGCATGCCTTTGCCTTTTTTGGTGGCCAATCGCTCGGCCCCATTGTCTACGGGCTGGGGGCCATGGTCTTTGGGCTGCCCATCACACTCGGGCTCGCGGCGGGGGCAATCGTCATTTTGGCGCTGCTTTTGGCGCGGCGCTAAGGCCGCCACGGGCGCCCGATTCGCGGGCCTTAATCGGGCCCACGCGAGAGAACGCGAACAAAAAGGCAACAATTAAGGTAGGGTGCTTTTGGCTTTTTGATTATTTTTCAATTGGATAATCCAAAAGAAAAGAACATAACCAAAACGCGCGACTCGGGGCCGAATCGGGACGCTAACTTCCAAGATATTGTGGCGCGGCTTTCCACCTGCACACAAGGGCGTTCGCGTCCCGTCCCAGCCCTCAGCCCGAGTCGCAACCTCAAAAATCGCTGGCGCGGCCCTTCTGTTCCCAATCGCCAAAGCGGGTCGGTTCCGGCCCTTTCGGCCCGCCAATCTCCTTGGGCTTGGTAGGCGGCGTCTTGGCCTCAGCTTCGGTCGGCTTCGGCGGGGTTTTTTCGGGATTGGGCTTATCGGTCATGGGAAAAAGCTTTTAACCTGTTAAACAATGTGGAACGACTTAACGGAGGAGCCTGATCATGGCCGGCTATACCCGCACCGTCATCCTGCTCGCGGCGATGACCGCGCTTTTCGGCGTGATCGGCCTCGCCATCGGTGGTGAGCAGGGCATGATCATGGCACTGATTTTTGCCGGGGGCATGAACCTCTTTTCCTGGTGGAATAGCGATAAGATGGTGCTTCGCATGCACAATGCCCAGCCCATTGGCCCGCAGGAAGCCCCCCGGCTTTATGAAATGACAGCGCAGCTTGCCGCCAATGCCGGCCTGCCCATGCCGGCGCTTTACGTTATCCATGAAGCGCAACCCAATGCCTTCGCCACCGGGCGCAACCCGCAACACGCCGCGGTTGCGGTGAATACCGGCCTTTTGGAAATGCTCTCGGAAGAAGAAGCCGCGGGCGTGATCGCGCATGAACTGGCGCATATCAAGAACCGCGACACGCTGTTAATGACCGTTACCGCCAGCATTGCCGGCGCCATTTCGGCGCTGGCGCAATTCGGGATGATGTTCAATCGCGGGCGGGACAGACAGGGGCAGAACCCTTTCGGGCCGATTGGCATGATCCTGATGGTCATTCTGGCGCCAATGGCCGCTGCCGGGGTGCAAATGGCCATTAGCCGGTCGCGCGAATATGAAGCCGACAAAATGGGGGCGCAGATTTGCGGCCAGCCCATGGCCTTGGCAGGCGCTTTGCAGAAATTGGAACATTACGCCCATCAGCGCGTGAACCAGCGGGCCGAAGCCAATCCCGCCTCCGCGCATATGTTCATCATCAACCCGCTTTCCGGGGCGCGGATGGATAATCTTTTCTCGACCCATCCGCGCACGGAAAACCGCGTGGCGGCGCTGGAGAAATTGGCCGCCAGCATGGGCGCCCTGCCCAGCGCCGGGCCTTGGGGGCAGGAAATCCCGAGCAGCAAGCCACCAGCGCAGCGCGGCCCCTGGGGCTGAAGCTGGCGCCGGGCGCGTGGGGCGGCTATCATGTTTCCCATGAAATCCCTGCCGCGCCTGCTGCCCCTGGCCGTAATGGCCCTGCTAATGGCGGAAATCGCACCCGCCGCCGCGCAATTCGCCGCGCCCCCAGGCCAGCCCGGCGCCCAGCGATCGCGCCCGCCCGCTTTGCCAGGCTTGGCCGCGCGCCGCGCGCCAGAACCCATTGCGGCGGATGACAATGCCAATCTTTCGCCGACGCCAGCGCTGTTTGATGCCATCACGCGTGGCGATCTGGCTGCAGCGCGCGATGCCGTGAACCGTGGCGCTGATCTCAATGCCCAAAATGCGCTCGGCCTGACGCCCACGGATTGGGCGGTGGATCAAGGGCGCAATGACATCCTGTTCTATCTGCTTTCCGCACGCGGCATGGCGGGGGGGGCTTCCGGCCCCACCAATGCGCGCGGCGCCGCCGCCGCGCGGGCTGAGCAAGACCGCGCCGAACGCGCCGCACGGGAAGAAGCCTTGCGCCTTGCCCGGCAGGCAGCAGCCCGGGGCGGCAGCGGGCCGAGCATCTACCTCAAGCCGCGGCTTTTCGCGAATGATGGCGGGGCGGCGCGGCTTGATGCGGGCTTCCTTGGCTTTGATGCCGGGCGGCCGGGTGCCGCGCGCCGCGGCGGCTGATCATGGCCTTCTTTGAAGGCTTTTCGCTGGAAACACGCGAAGCCAATGGGCAGCGCATCAGGCTCCGCCGTGCCGGTTCAGGCCCGCCGCTCTTGCTGCTGCATGGCAATCCACAAACCCATGCCATGTGGCATCGTGTGGCGCCGATATTGGCGCGGGACTTCACGGTGATTGCGCCTGATCTGCGCGGCTATGGGTTTTCATCCAAGCCGCCGGTCAGTGCGGATCATGCGCCCTATGCCAAGCGCGCAATGGCCGCCGATATGGTGGCGCTGATGGCAAGCTTCGGTTTCCCACGCTTTCAAATCCTGGCGCATGATCGTGGCGCACGGGTTGCGCATCGGCTGGCATTGGATACGCCGGAAGCCGTGGAACAACTTTGTGTGCTGGATATCATCCCAACACTTGAACATTTCGAACGCGCCGACATGGCTTTCGGCCTTGGCTATTATCATTGGTTCTGGCTGGCCCAACCGCATGACCGGCCAGAACGCATGATCCTGCGTGATATCGAAGATTGGTTTGATCTGCACACATCGCGCGAACCAAAGGATAAATCCTTCTTCCACCCAGAAGCGCGTGCGGATTATCTGGCGGCACTGCACCTACCCGGCACGGTGACCGCGATTTGCGAAGATTACCGCGCCGCCACCACGATTGATCTGGAACATGACCGCGCATCCCGCGATGCAAGCCAGAAAATCACCTGCCCGCTGCTAGCACTTTGGGGTTCCAAAGGCAGTATCCCGAAATGGTATGACGCGCTGGCGATTTGGCGCAGCTACGCATCCGGCCACGTCACTGGCGGCGCGGTTACTTCCGGCCATTACCTGGTGGAAGAAGCGCCGGAAGAAGTGCTGAATTACCTGAAGGATTTTCTGCGGCGTTAATTTGATAGAACGCCCAGCTTTTCCAAATCCAACACCCAGGGCAAATCCGTATCACCCGTGGCGGCGCCCGCGCGCGTCAGCAGCGCATGGGCCTGGCCGCGATGATGTGTTTGGTGATTGAAGAAATGCCCAGCCGCGATCCAAAGCGGCATGCTGACATCGC
>CAIMVB010000370.1 GCA_903844785.1 uncultured Rhodospirillales bacterium
CCCGCGCGGCGCATGGCTGGAATGGCGTATTTCACGGACAAAAACACGCCATCAATATTCACCGCATTCTGCCGCCGCCATTCATCGAGTGACATATCAAGCAAAGGCTTCATGATGGCGATGCCGGCATTGGAAACCAGCACATCCAGCCTGCCATGTTTCGCTTCAATGGAGGCAATCACCTCGGCCCAGCGCGCCTCATCCGTCACATCCTGATGCAAATAAAGCGCATCATGACCGGCAGCACGAAGCGTAGCGGCCAGGGCTTCACCGCGCGCATCATCAAGATCGGTCAGCACCACGCGCGCCCCTTCGGTGGCGAGTGCTTCAGCGCAAGCGGCACCGATACCCGCCGCGGCGCCGGTAATCAGCGCGACCTTGCCTTGAACCTGTCTCATTGCTCTCCCCCCTTTGATGTTATGAAAATCTCTCAGCCGCGAAGGGCGCGAAATCGAAATTCGGCTTTTCGCCTGCGACCAGCGCGCCCATCAGCGCGCCAGTCGGCGCTGAGCCCGTCAGCCCCAAATGCCCATGGCCAAAGGCGCAATAAAGCCCCTGCCAGGCGCTGACCGGCCCCATCACCGGCACACTATCGGGTAGGCAAGGCCGGTGCCCCATCCAGATCTTGCCACCTTCCGTGCGCGCCTTTGGAAAAACCTTTTTGAGATCGTCAAGTAACAACATGGCCCGCGCTTCCGTGGGGGGCGCATCAAGCCCCGCGATTTCAACCGAACCCGCCACGCGCAAGCCATCTTCCATCGGGCTGATGAAGACCTTGCGATCAGCGGGCGATAGCACGCGCCCCACACGCACCCCTGCATCGGGCAGCATCACATGATACCCGCGCTGGGTTTCCAGCGGCACTTTCAGGCCGAGGGGCGCCAGCAAGCGCGCAGACCAAGCGCCGGCGGCCAGCACCACCTGATCGGCGGGGATATCCTCACCAGCGCAGCGCACACCAACCACGCGCTTGCCCTCGGTCAGAATGGCTTGCACTTCGGCGGTGCGAATCTCACCCCCCATGCGGCGCACGCCATTGGCGACCACGGCAGCCAGCCGCGCGGGGTTCACGCAGGAACCGTGATCGGGCAGATACAGGCCAATCTGGTAATCTTCAGAAACTTCCGGTTCCAATTCGCGCAGCGCCGGCCCAACCAGCTTTTGCACTTTCAGCCCGTGCTTCTGCCGAAGCGCCAGTGAGGCATTGTCCTTAGCGAGCTGTTCCTCATTCCGATAAAGATACATCTGACCTTCTTCGCGGATCAGGTCACTCGCCTCCTCAGCAGCCAGAATTTCGCGGTGCCGATCGGGCGCCGAAAACAGCAGCGCGGAGAGTGCGATTGCTGCCGATTCCACCTTCTCTCGCCGGGCGGAAGCCACGAAGCGCAGCAGCCAGGGCATTGCGCGCAGCCAATAGCGCGCCGGGATATGCAGCGCGCCGCCGGGGTCCATCAGCATTTTCGGCACCTGGGCCAGTACCCCGGGCATGGCGAGCGGCGCGACCGAACCATGGCTGATGGCGCCCGCATTGCCAGTATAGGCCGCGCCTTCCTTGGCGGCTTCCAGCACCAGCGGCTTCAGCCCGCGCCGCGCCAGATGCCAGGCGATGCAAAGGCCGACGATGCCGCCGCCGATAATCACCGGGGCGGGCTTGGATGAGAGCGTTTCCATGGACCCATCCTGACGCAACAAGTGGCCCCGGGGAAGCGCCCGGTTGACGCCTGCAAGCCGGGGCATCACCTTTGGCGCCTCTGGAGGATACCAGCATGAAAATCACCCCCAATAATGCCGGGCTGGGTGCGCGGGTTGAAGGGATTGACCTGCGTGAGACCGCCTCGGCCGAGGATTTCCGCACGCTTTTGCGCGCCCTTGGTGAATATGGCGTGCTTTGTTTCCCGAAGCAGGATCTGGAAGCGCCGCAGGTAGCGGCCTTCGGCAAGCGGTTTGGCGATTTGGAAGTGAATGTCGCCAATCTGTTCCATGCGCCAGGCCATCCGGAAGTGATGATCCTGTCCAATATGAAGGATGAGGCCGGCAAGCCTCTCGGCCTGAATGATGCCGGCCAGGGCTGGCACACGGATATGTCCTATTCCAAGGAAATCGCGCTGGCGAATATGCTGCATGCCAAGCGCGTGCCCCGTCGCGATGGCAAGGTTCTGGGTGCGACGCAATTCCGCAACATGCACGCCGCCTATGCGGATTTGCCGGCCGAGGTGAAGGCGCGCATCGAAGGCCGCGTTGCCATTCATGATTTCAGCAAATTCTGGGACATGATGCGCCAGCGCCCGGGCAGCATTCGTGGGCCACTGACACCCGAACAACGCGCCAAAAAGCCGCCTGTTGAACAGCCGATTGTCCGCATCCACCCCATTACCGGCCGCCCGGTGCTTTACTGCAATTGCGGCTACGCCATGTATATTGAGGGAATGGAGCGCGCGGAATCCGATGCGTTGCTGGATTATCTGTTTCGCCATCAGGCGCAGGATAAATACCTCTATACGCATGAATGGGCCGAAGGTGATGTGCTGATCTGGGACAATATCGGCACCATGCATAATGCGGTGGCGGATTACCTGCCGGGCGAGGATCGCTACATCCTGCGCGTGCAGGTCATGGCCACGCTGGATTACGCGGCGATGGCGGCATGAAACTTCTAACCTTTCAGGGGCCGCAGGGCCCCGTGCTTGGTGGCACTGCGGGCGATAGCGTTGTGGCTTTGCGCCCGGCGCTTGCGGCAGCGATGCGCGCCGCTGGTGAGGTGGATCGCAGTGCCGAGGTAATTCCGGCCGATATGGTGGCGCTACTGGGCGATGAAGCGGCCATGACCGCGGCAGGCCGCGCGCTTGCCTTTGCGGCACGGGCCGAAAATGCGGCGCTGCGCCAGCCGCTTTCGGCCGTGAAGCTGCTTGCGCCATTAAAGCCGGGCAAGATTTTGGGCGTAGGCCGCAATTACGGTGATCACGCCAAGGAAGTGGGCGGTCCCAAGCTTGAAATGCCGCGCATTTTCATCAAGCCCACGAGTTCCGTGACTGGGCCGGGCGCCGTTGTGAAAATTCCGAGCCATGTGAAAAAGCCCGATTGGGAAGTGGAGCTTGGCGTTGTCATTGGCAAACCCGCACGCGATGTGCCGGAAGGCATCGCGCTGGATTACGTGGCAGGCTACACAGTGCTGAATGATGTCAGCGCGCGCGAATTTCAATTTGATGTGCCGCTGGCCATGACATCCTTCGCCAAGGGCATGGATGGCTTCTGCCCAATCGGCCCCTGGATAGTAACCCCGGAAGAAGTCGGTGAGCCCTGGATGCTGGATGTAAAGTGCTGGCTGAATGGCGAAGAAGTGCAGCACGGCAATACGCGCGATCTGATCTTTTCTGTCTCAGCACTTATCGCCTTCCTCTCACGCTATATGACGCTGGAACCAGGCGATGTGATTGCCACTGGCACACCGGCGGGCGTTGGGCATTTCCGCGATCCGCCACGGTATCTGAAGCCCGGCGATAGGCTACGGCTGGAAGTGGAACGCGTTGGCGTGCTGGAACATTCGATTGGCTGAAGAAAACGGGAGGCGTTAATGAAAAAGTCTTTTCTAGCCGCGGCTTTGGCCGCGCTTCTGGCGTTGCCTGCATGGGCGCAGCCCAAGGCACCAGGGACGGATTATCCCAATAAACCCGTGCGCGTGATTGTCGCCTTCGCTGCCGGCGGAAATGCCGATATCAATGCACGGCTGATTTCAACCGCGTTATCCCAGCAATTAGGCCAGCAATTCGTGGTGGAAAATCGGCCCTCTGGCGGCGGCACCGTTGCGTTTGAAACCATAGCGCAAACACCGCCTGATGGTTACACGCTGTTGGTTGGCGCGCTTGGGTCCCATACGCTCAATGTCGGGCTATATGGCGATAGACTCCGCATTCATCCGCTGACCGGCGTGGATCACATCACCATCTCCAGCCATTCGCCAATTGTGCTGGCAACGCATCCTTCGATGAATGTACGCACTCTGGCTGAATTTCGCGCGGCCGTTGCCGCTGGTGGTGGGCAGGTGCTGTACGGGTCTTCCGGCAATGGTTCCACCGGACATATATCCTCAGCCCTATTGCTGCATCTTCTTGGCGTACCCGCGACCCATGTTCCTTATCGTGGATCAGCGGCGGCTTTTCAGGATTTGATGGCCGGGCGGATCAGCTTCCAATCCGATACGATTTCGTTCCTGGCCGAGCATATCAAGAACGGCACGGTGAATGGCATTGTTATCGGCACGCCGGAACGTTCACCCATGGCGCCCGATGTGCCGACCGCGGCTGAAGCGGGGCTGCCTGCCTTCCAGGCGACAACCTGGACACCATGGTCTGCCACGCTCGGCACGCCGCTACCGATCCGGCAATTCCTATATGAGCAAATTGCCATTGCATTGCGCAAGCCGGAAGTGCGCGATCGGCTGATCCAGCTTGGCAATACCATCCCTGATGGCATGACGCCGGAAGCGACCCGTGCCTTTATCGCGGCAGAGCTTGATAAATGGGTGCCGATTGTGCGTGCGACAGGCGCGCGGGTGGATTGAGGAGATGCGTAAAATGAACATTGCAAGACGCGCGCTTTTTGGCGCGCTGGCGGCAAGCGCTCTGCCAAGCCTAGCGCAAGCGCAGGATGTGAATTGGCCCACCAAGCCCGTGCGCGTGGTGGTGCCCTATGCCGCAAGCGGCGGTACCGATATTTTGGTGCGCGCGATTGGTGAGGCTTTGCGCAACACCCTCCCCCAACCCTTCATTGTTGAAAACCGCGCCGGGGCTGCGGGCGTCATTGGTTCCGAAGTCGTGGCGCGAGCGGAACCCGATGGGCATACGCTGCTGGTTGTGGTCTCGACGCATGTGATGAACAAATATCACCTGCCCAGCATGCCTTATGACGCAATCCGCGATTTCTCGCCGATTGCGATGCTGACCCGCAATACCATGGTGCTGGTGACGGGGGGCAATCAGCCGTTTGATTCGCTCACCTCCATGCTCGCCTACGCAAAAGCAAATCCGGGCAAGGTCGGCACGGGTTCAACCGAGGCGCTTTCTTCCTTCATTGGGCAGGAAATGGCGCGGCGTGCCGGTGTGGAAATGCCCGATATCGCCTATCGTAGCGGTGGGCCGCTGATGAATGATATTGTCGCTGGCCATTTGCCGAGCGGTTGGACCAGCACCGTCAGCGCCATGCCGCATATGCAAACGGGGCGCGTGCGCGTGCTGGCGGTTTCTACCGGCACGCGTTCACCCTATTTCCCGGACGCGCCGACGCCGGCGGAACAGGGCGTGCGTGATTTTGATCTTTCCGGCTGGGTCGCCATGCTTGGGCCGCCGCGCATGCCAGCGGCTTTGGTGGACCGCATCAATCGTACCGTGAGCGCGGTTTTCGCCGATGAAACCTTCAAGCAAAGGCTGACAGCATTGGGTGTGGAGGCGGATGTGCGCCCACCCGCCGCGCTGCTGGAAGCGATGCAGCGGGATGATCGCATCTGGGCCGCGGCCAGCGCCGCCGGCCATATTCGCCCACAATAAGCAACAAAGGAATTATTATGGCCAATCCATCCCTGCGCCAGGCGCTTGCCGCGAAGCGCTTCATCCTTGCCCCCGGTGTTTTTGATATGATCTCGGCCAAGGTCGCCGATGGCATGGGGTTTGACTGCATCTATGGTACGGGCTTCGGTGCCGTTGCATCCGCGCTTGGCGTGGCGGATGCAGGCATTGCTACCTATGCGGATATGGTCGCACGCATGGGCACCATGGCGCGCGGGTGCAAAACGCCTTTGGTCGCAGATGCCGATACGGGCTATGGCGGCCTACTGAATGTGCGCCACACCACGCTGGGCTATGAAGCGGCCGGCATGACGGGCATTCAGCTTGAAGATCAGGAAATGCCGAAGAAATGTGGCCATACGCCGGGGCGGCGCGTGATCCCGGCGGAAGAAATGGTGCTGAAGATCAAGGTCGCTGCCGAAGCACGGCGCGATCCGAATTTCCTGATCGTTGCGCGCACAGATTCCCGCACCACGCTTGGGCTGGAAGAAGCCATCCGGCGCGGACGCATGTATGGTGATGCGGGTGCGGATATTGTCTTCATCGAAAGCCCGGAAAGCGAAGATGAAATGCGCGCCATCGGCAAAGCCATTTCAAAACCCTTGTTGGCCAATATGGTGGAAGGC
>CAIMVB010000371.1 GCA_903844785.1 uncultured Rhodospirillales bacterium
AAAGAACAAGGTGCACCTGAACAGCAGCGCGGCATCCAGCGACCTCACTGGGGCGCGCTGCAATGCGAATACCGTGCATTGGACCTATGATACCTGGATGTGCGCCAAATCCACCGGCGGTGCCATGGTGCGCGCGGGTGGTGATAGCTGGTTCTTCATCACGGCTGATTACGCCTTCGGTCATGCGCTGGAACGCGATACGGGCAATTTCGTGCGTACCGCTGGCGGGCGCGTGCTTGGCCAGGTGCGTACGCCCTTCCCAGGTACGACTGATTTCTCATCCTTCCTTGTGCAAGCGCAGGCTTCGCGCGCGAAGGTGATTGGCCTTGCCAATGCAGGGGCTGATACCACCAATTGCGTGAAGCAGGCCGCCGAGTTCGGCATCACGCGGCGCGGCATAAAGCTCGCTTCCTTGCTCATGTTCATCAATGATGTGCATGCGCTTGGCTTGGCGACGGCCCAGGGGCTGGTACTTACCGAAACCTTCTATTGGGATTTGAACGACGCGACGCGGCGTTTCACCAATAAGGTGCGCTCGGCCATGTCGCCCAATATGCCTTCCATGACTCACGCCGGCTGCTATGCCGGAGCACTGCATTACCTGAAGGCCGTGGCCGATATGGGCGCCGCGGCAGCCAAGGCCGATGGTGCCGCGGCAGTGGCACGCATGAAGGCGATGCCGACAGATGATGATTGCTTCGGCAAGGGCACAATCCGCGCCGATGGCCGCAAGCTGCACCCGGCTTATTTGTTTGAGGTGAAGAAGCCCGAAGAAAGCCGCGGCGCTTGGGATTACTACAAGCTGCTGCAAACCACGCCGGCTGAAGAAGCTTTCCGCCCAGTCGCGGAGGGCAATTGCCCGCTGGTGCGTAGCTGATCGAACAATTTCATACCTTGAGGGAGCAAAAACATGCAGGTTTCACGTCGGAACATCCTTGCCGGAGCGGCCGCCACCGGCGCCCTGCCGCTTTCTCTTGCCCGTGCCCAGGCGGCGAATACTATTCGCATCGGTGTCATGACCGATATGTCGGGCCTCTATCGCGACAATACGGGCCCGACTTCGGTTGCCGCCGCGCGTGAAGCCGCCGCCGAATTCGGCGCGAGCCATGGTTTCCGTGTGGAGGTCATCGAAGCGGATCACCAGAACCGCCCGGATGTCGGCGTTAACCTGGCGCGGCAATGGTACGATCAGGGCATGGATTTGATCCTGGATGTGCCGACCTCCTCCGTGGGCCTCGCCGTATCAGGCGTCGCGCGGGAAAAGAACAAGGCCTATATCAATGTCGGCTCCGCGACCGCCGACATGACTGGGGCGCAATGCAGCCCGAATACCATCCATTGGGCCTATGATACCTATATGCTGGCGCGGTCCACCGGTGGCGCGACCGTGCGTGCGGGTGGCGATACCTGGTTCTTCATCACGGCGGATTACGCTTTCGGCCATGCGTTGGAACGCGATACGGCTAATTTTGTCCGCAACTCGGGCGGCCGTATTCTTGGGCAGGTGCGCACCCCCTTCCCGGGCACCACTGATTTCTCCTCCTTCCTGTTGCAGGCGCAGGCATCGCGGGCGAAGGTGATCGGCTTGGCCAATGCTGGTGCCGATACACAGAATTGCGTGAAGCAGGCGGCAGAATTCGGGCTCACGCGTCGTGGCATCAAGCTCGCTTCGCTCTTGCTTTTTGTGAATGACGTTCATGGCATGGGGCTGCAAGCCGCGCAGGGCTTGGTCTGCACCGAAAGCTTCTATTGGGACATGAATGACAAGACCCGCGCCTGGACTGAACGCATGCTGCGGCGCGTGCCTACCAATTATCCCAATATGATCCATGCTGGCTGCTATTCCGGAGCGCTGCATTTCCTGAAGACTGTTGCGGCAATGGGCGTGCCGGCGGCTAAGGCTTCGGGTCTTGATTTGGTGAACCGCATGAAGGCGCAGCCTTCGGACGATGATCTATTCGGCAAGGCCACCATCCGTCCGGATGGCCGGCGCCTTATCCCCTCATATTTGTTTGAGGTGAAGACGCCTGCGGAAAGCACGAAGCCTTGGGATTATTACAAGCTTTTGCAAACCACCTCAGCGGAAGAAGCCTTCCGTCCGATCAATGAAGGTGGTTGCGCGCTAGTTCGGTCCTAAGTCTAACAAAAAGGGGAGGAAGCGTCATGACAACAACAAGGCGTAATGTGATGGCGGGCGCCGCAGCAGGCGGCGCCGCGCTTGGTGGCTTGCCATGGCGCTCCGCCCGCGCGCAGGCGGCGAATACCATCCGCATCGGTGTGCTGAACGATATGTCCGGGCCTTACCGCGACATATCCGGCCCCTATGGGCTGGAATGCACACGCCAGGCGGTACAGGAATTCGGCAATCGCGGCTTCAATGTTGAAATCATCAATGCCGACCACCAGAACCGTCCTGATGTCGGTGTGAATATCGCGCGCCAATGGTATGACCAGGGCGTGGATATGATCATCGACGTGCCGACATCTTCGGTCGGCCTTGCGGTGGCCAATATCGCGCGTGAAAAGAATAAGGTCTGCGTCAATACGGGTTCCGCGACATCGGACCTGACAGGGCCCGCCTGCACCCCAAATACGGTGCATTGGATGTATGATACCTACATGCTCGCGAAATCGACCGGCGGTGCCATGGTGCGCGCGGGCGGGGATAGCTGGTTCTTCATCACGGCTGATTACGCCTTCGGCCATGCGCTGGAACGCGATACCGCGAATTTCGTGCGTAATGCCGGCGGGCGCGTGGTGGGGCAGGTGCGCTATCCTTTCCCTGCCACCAGCGATTTCTCATCCTTCCTGGTGCAGGCGCAGGCTTCACGGGCCAAGGTGATCGGCATGGCCAATGCCGGCGCCGATACGATCAATACCGTGAAGCAGGCGGCTGAATTCGGCATTACGCGGCGTGGCGTGAAGCTGGCAGCGCTGCTGATGTTCCTGCCGGATGTGCATGCGCTTGGGCTGCAAACGGCGCAGGGCCTGATCCTGACGGAAAGCTTCTATTGGGATTTGAATGACCGTACGCGCGCCATTTCCGAAAGGCTGCGCCCGCGGCTGCGTGATGTACGGCCCAATATGGCGTCCATCGCCAATTACTCTGGCGCGCTGCATTACCTGAAGGCAATCGCCGATATGGGGGTGGCCGCGTCCAAGGCTTCGGGCGCTGAAGTTGTCGCGCGGATGAAGGCCATTCCTTGTGATGATGATGCCTTCGGCGCTGGTTCGATCCGCGCTGATGGACGCAAGCTTTGCCCATCATACCTGTTTGAGGTGAAGGCGCCTTCCGAAAGCCGCGGGCCTTATGATTATTACAAGCTGCTGCAAACAACGCCCGCCAATGAAGCCTTCCGCCCCATGAATGAGGGGAATTGTCCCCTCGTGCGGGCCTAATATGACACGACTACTTCTATCCACTTCTCACCCCGCGCCTGGTACGCACCACGGCGCGGCGGTGTCCTGAGGGAAAATCTCCGCATGGATGAGATATTCGGCATACCGACGCCGTTGCTGTTTGGACAGCTACTGCTCGGCCTTATCAATGGCGCCTTTTACGCGATGCTGTCACTCGGCCTCGCGGTGATTTTTGGGCTGCTCAACATCATCAATTTTACCCATGGCGCGCAGTTCATGATGGGCGCCTTTGTGGCCTGGATGCTGCTGAATTACCTGGGCATCGGCTATTGGTGGGCGCTGATCCTCTCCCCGCTGCTGGTGGGGCTAACCGGGGTAATACTTGAACGAACTATGATCTGTCAGCTTTACAAGATGGATCATCTGTACGGGATGCTTTTAACCTTCGGCCTATCACTGATCATAGAAGGCGTATTCCGAAACGAATACGGCTCCTCCGGCATGCCTTATCGGATCCCGGCGGACCTGGCCGGCGCGTGGGATCTGGGCTTCATGTTCATGCCGGTCTATCGCGGCTGGGTCGTCGTTTTCGCGCTTTTCGCCTGCATCAGCACTTGGCTTGTTATCGAAAAGACGCGCCTTGGTGCCTATCTGCGCGCGGCCACGGAAAACGCGCCGCTTGTGCAGGCTTTCGGCGTGAATGTACCGCGCATGATTACGCTCACCTACGGTGCAGGTGTGGCGCTGGCCGCTTTGGCTGGCGTGCTGGCGGCGCCGATTTATTCGGTCAATCCGCAAATGGGCACGAATTTGATTATCGTGGTCTTCGCGGTCGTGGTGATCGGGGGGATGGGTTCCATCCTCGGGTCGGTGCTGACAGGTTTCGGGCTTGGTATCATTGAAGGCCTGACCAAGGTTTTCTATCCGGAAGCCTCGGCCACCGTGATCTTCATCATCATGGTCATTGTCTTGCTGGCGCGTCCTGCCGGCCTTTTCGGGAGGGCTTGATCCATGGCCGGTCATTCCATGACAAGCACTGCGGCGCCAGTCGGCCCGCAGCAGCACATCTTCGGCTTCACCAAGGCGCAGTTTGTCGCGCTGTGCGTCATGTTCGTGGCGCTGATTGTGGCGCCTTTCTTCCTCTACCCTGTGTTTTTGATGAAGTTGCTGTGCTTCGCCTTGTTTGCCTGCGCCTTCAACCTGCTGATTGGCTATGTCGGGCTGACCTCCTTCGGTCACGCCGCCTATTTTGGCATGGGCGGCTATATTGCCGCGCATAGCGCCAAGGTTTGGGGGCTGACGCCGGAAATCTCCATCCTTATCGGCGCGCTTTTGGCCGGGGTGCAGGGTGCTATTTTCGGTTGGGTCGCCATTCGCCGTCAGGGCATTTACTTCGCCATGATTACGCTGGCGCTGGCGCAGATGATCTACTTCTTCTGCCTGCAAGCCCCCTTCACCGGCGGTGAAGATGGTATCCAGGCCGTGCCACGCGGCAACCTGTTCGGCGTTATCAGCCTTGCCAATGACATGACGATGTATTGGTTTGTCGCCGCAGTGTTCGTGATCTGCTTCCTGCTGATCCATCGCATTGTGCATTCGCCCTTTGGCCAGGTGCTGAAGGCCATTCGTGAGAATGAACCGCGCACCACATCACTCGGCTATCGGACGGATGATTATAAGCTGGTTGCTTTCATCCTTTCCGCGACGGTGGCTGGTGTTGCCGGGGGTACCAAATCCCTGGTGTTCGGCATTGCGACACTTACCGATGTGCATTGGTCCATGTCAGGTGAAGTGCTGCTGATGACCCTGGTGGGCGGGCTTGGTACTGTGTTCGGCCCCATGATTGGTGCGGCGGTGATCGTTGCCATGCAGAACTACCTGGCGGAGATGGGGGCCTGGGTGACGGTGATCCAGGGCTTTATCTTCATCGCCTGCGTTCTCGCCTTCCGGCGCGGCATTGTGGGGGAAATCGCCAATCTGCTGCGCGTGCGTCTGTAAGACGCCGTCGCTTTTCCTGGCTTTGGCGCCTCTGCCGCGGTTTGCGGCAGGGGCGCTATGCTTTTGGGCATTGGCGCGGCGCGTGCTGGCGCCCTTGTCAGACAGGGGCTTGCGAAAGCTGCGCTTTAGGGGCTTTTTAGGCGTGTCATGACAACGCTCCCCCTGTCCAAATCCGGGTTATGCCCGTGACCGCGCCGGTGCTGGAAGTCGCCGGGCTCAGCCTTGGCTTTCGCCAGGATGGGCGGATGCTTGGCGTGCTGGATGGCATTTCCTTCCGTGCGGAGGCCGGCAAGACACTCGCGATTGTTGGCGAAAGCGGTTGCGGTAAATCAGTCGCTTCGCTCGCCATCATGGGGCTATTGCC
Organism: uncultured Rhodospirillales bacterium; assembly: GCA_903844785.1. Classification (GTDB taxonomy): domain Bacteria; phylum Pseudomonadota; class Alphaproteobacteria; order Acetobacterales; family Acetobacteraceae; genus Neoroseomonas. The sequence continues at coordinate 5,723 of CAIMVB010000371.1, forward strand.
TGACAATGCGCAGGTTTCCGGCAGCGCGCGCTTGATGGGGCGGGATTTGCTGGGCATGTCGGCGGAAGAGCGCCGGGCGCTACGGGGCGCCGAAATGGCCATGATCTTCCAGGAACCCATGACCAGCCTGAACCCGGCCTTCACCGCCGGGGAACAAGTGGCCGAAGCGCTTCGCCTGCATCAGCGCCTGGATCGTGATGCCGCCTTTAAGGCCGCGATTGCGATGCTGGAGAAGGTGCGCATCCCAGATGCGGCGCGGCGTGCGCGCCAATACCCGCATCAGCTTTCCGGCGGCATGCGCCAGCGGGTGATGATCGCCATTGCACTCGCTTGCCGGCCCAAACTGCTGATTGCCGATGAACCGACCACCGCGCTGGATGTGACGGTGCAAGCGCAAATCCTCGCGCTTTTGGATGATCTGAAGCGGGAAACCGGCACGGCGGTGATCCTCATCACGCATGATCTGGGTGTGGTCGCCGATCACGCCGATGATGTTGTTGTGATGTATGCCGGGCGCGTGGCGGAACAGGCGCAAGCGGCAGCGTTATTCGCCAGGCCCGAACACCCCTATACCATCGGCCTGCTGGGGGCGGCGCCGGCGGCCGGCATGCGCGGCGAAAGGCTGGCCAGCATTGAAGGCACAGTGCCGGATTTACGCGCCCCGCCGCCAGGCTGCCGCTTCGCGCCGCGCTGTCCATTCGCCATTGCGCGCTGCGCGGTAGCCGCGCCGGCATTGGCGCAAATCATGCCAGGGCATTTCAGCGCCTGCATCCGCGCGCCGTTAGATAACATTCTGGGGGCGGCGGCATGAATGCGCTGCTCGAACTCCGTGATGTCGTGAAGCATTTCCCGGTGCGCGATGCGCTTGGCCGGCGGGCTGGCGCGGTACATGCCGTCGATGGTGTTTCCCTTTCGGTTGCGGAAGGTGAGGTGCTGGCTATTGTTGGTGAAAGCGGCTGCGGTAAATCCACTCTCGGGCGCGTAATGCTGCGCCTGATCGAACCCGATAGCGGTTCGGTGCGGTTTGCTGGAGAAGACCTGGCGGCACTTTCCCCTGCGGCGCTCCGCGCGCGGCGGCGCGAAATGCAGATCATTTTTCAGGACCCTTTCGGCAGTCTTGATCCGCGGATGACGGTTGCTCAAGCCATTGCGGAGCCGCTGCGCTTGCATCGTTTGGTGCCGCGTGGGCAGGAAGCGGCGCGCGTTGCTGAATTGCTAACGCGTGTTGGCTTGCGGCCTGAAAGCGCTGGGCGTTGGCCGCATGAATTCTCCGGCGGGCAGCGCCAGCGCATTGCCATTGCGCGCGCGCTTGCCAGCAATCCACGCCTGATTATTGGTGATGAGCCTGTCAGCGCGCTGGATGTTTCCGTGCAGGCGCAGGTGATCAATCTGCTGCGCGATCTGATCCGTGATTTGCGCCTGACCTTTGTCCTGGTCAGCCATGATCTTGGCGTGGTGCGC
>CAIMVB010000372.1 GCA_903844785.1 uncultured Rhodospirillales bacterium
ACCGCACCGCATGAATCGGAAGACCCAACGGCGGATGCGCCCTTCACCCCGGTGAAAGGCGTGGTGCACCGCTACCCGGACCGCGCGCTGCTGAAACCCTTGCTCGCCTGCCCTGTCTATTGCCGCTTTTGCTTTCGGCGCGAGAAGGTTGGCCCCGATGGCGGTTTGCTGACCGAAGCGGAATTGCAGGCCGCGCTTGCGTGGTTTGAAGGCACCACAGCGATCCGGGAAGTCATTCTGACCGGGGGCGATCCGCTGATGCTCTCAGCCCGGCGACTTCAGGAGATTTTGGGCCGGCTGGCCGATGTCGCGCATATTGAAACGCTGCGCATCCATACGCGCGTGCCAGTGGCTGACCCAGCGCGGGTGACGGGGTCGCTGGTCGCGGCGCTGCGCCAGGCCAAGCCGGTTTTCATCGCGGTGCATGCTAATCATGCACGCGAATTCACGCCCGATGCGGCGCGGGCGTTGGCCCGGCTGGCGGAAGCAGGCGTGCCGTTGCTTGGGCAATCCGTTCTGCTGCGGGGCGTGAATGATGATGCGGCGGCGCTGGAAGCGCTCATGCGCGCGATGATCCGCAACCGCATTAAACCTTATTATCTGCACAGTCTGGACCCTGCGCCGGGCACGGCACGTTTCCAGGTGCCTGAGGAAGATGGATTGGCACTGATGGCGGCCTTGCGCGGGCACCTGCCTGGACACGCGCTGCCCTTATTCATCAGGGAAACGCCGATGGGCGGCGGGAAGAAGCCAGTCGCTAAGGCCTAATTCTTTTTGACCTCAGTTCCTGCCCGATTTTTATGTCGACAATGATTTAATTTCTGTTCCAAGCTTTTCCCGTGGCGGCAACAGATCGCCTTTTAGGGAGAAGAAAATGGCTCTGAACAGAAGAGATGTGCTGAAGGCTGGCGCGGCGGCGCCTTTAGGGGGGCTGCCCTGGCGCAGTGCGAAGGCGCAGGCGGCCAATACCATCAAGCTTGGCGTGCCCGTGGATATGTCTGGCATGTATCGGGATGTCACCGGCAGTGTTTCGGTCGCGGCTGCCCGCCAGGCGGTGCAGGATTTCGGCCAGCGCGGCTTCAATGTTGAAATCGTCTTTGCCGATCACCAGAACCGGCCCGATGTCGGCGTGAATATCGCGCGCCAATGGTTTGATCGTGATGGCGTGGATTGCCTGGTGGATGTGGCAACATCTTCGGTCGCGCTCGCGGCCAATGATATTTGTCGTGAAAAGAACAAGGTTCATATCAATAGCTCAGCCGCCACATCGGATCTGACCGGCGTGCGCTGCTCACCCAATATGGTGCATTGGACTTATGACACCTGGATGCTGGCGAATTCGGTGGGCGGTGCGACCGTGCGCGCGGGTGGCGATGCCTGGTTCTTCATCACTGCGGATTACGCATTCGGCCATGCGCTGGAACGTGATACGGCGGGCTTTGTGCGCGCTGCAGGTGGGCGGGTGCTGGGTTCGGTGCGCACGCCGTTTCCGGGCACATCTGATTTCTCATCGTTTCTGGTGCAAGCGCAGGCCAGCCGCGCCAATGTGATCGGCCTTGCCAATGCGGGGACGGATACGATCAATTGCGTGAAGCAGGCGGCTGAATTCGGGCTTAATCGGCGGGGTGTGCGCCTTGCCTCATTGCTGCTGTTCATCACGGAGGTCCATTCACTGTCGCTCCGTACAGCGCAGGGCTTGATCGTGACAGAAAGCTTCTATTGGGATTTGAATGACCGCACGCGCGCGCTGACCCAGCGCATGAGGCCGCAGATTGGCAATGCGGGTTTTGCCAGTACCCATGCCGGCACCTATGCCGGCGCGCTGCATTACCTGAAAGCAGTGGCTGATATGGGCGTTGCGGCAGCCAAGGCCGATGGCGCGGCGGCGGTTGCCCGCATGAAGGCCATGCCGACCGATGATGATGCTTTCGGCAAGGGTTCCATTCGTGCGGATGGGCGGAAGATTCACCCATCTTTCCTGTTTGAGGTGAAAAAGCCTGAAGAAAGCCGCGGCCCCTGGGATTACTACAAACTGCTGCAAACTACCGAAGCCGATAAGGCCTTCCGCCCATTGAATGACGGTGGCTGCAATCTGGTCAGAAGCTGAAGTGAAGCAAAGCTGCGGCATCGGGTGTAAGGCCCGATGCCGTTGGCATCACGCCAAAACCTCAATCGCGCTGAGCCCATCTGCCAGCACGCGCAGCAAATCGCGCTGTTCAAGTGCGATGCAGCCCTCGGTTGGGGTAAATCCAGGCCGCGCCAGATGCAGGAAAATCGCGCTCCCACGCCCGCGCACCACGGGCATATCATTCCAGCCGAGCACGCCAATCAAATCGTAAATCGCATCAGCGCGCCAAAGTTCTTCATGACGCGCCGGATGCGGCAGGCGGATTTGCGTATTGTAGGCGGCGTGGCCCGGATCATCGCACCAGCCATCATCGGGCGCGATGGGCGCCGCTGACACGGCCGCGCGCGGCGGGGCCAGACGATCCGCGCGGTAGAGCAGGCGACGGAGCGGCAAAAGCCCCGTTGGTGTCGCGCCATCGCCTTCGCGCTTATCGGTGCGGATGCCGCCCTTGCCGATGGCGCAACGATAAATCCCACCTTGGAAACGCAGCAGCCCATCTGGGCCAATCTGCGCGGTAGCCGCGCCGGTCACACCTTAGCCCAGCATATGGCCAAAGCGGCGCGCCTTGGTGTCCAGATAGGCGTCATTCACGCCATTCGGGTCAATTTGATGCGCTTCGCGGCCCACCACTTCAATGCCACACGCCGCCAAGCCTGAAAGCTTATCGGGGTTATTGGTCAGCAGCCGCACGCGCGTCAGGCCCAATTCGTGCAACATGGTTGCTGCTACCAGGAAATTGCGTTCATCCGCGCCATAGCCCAGCGCACGATTGGCATCGAGCGTATCAAGCCCGCGATCTTGCAGCGTATAGGCGCGAAGCTTGTTCACAAGGCCAATGCCACGCCCTTCCTGCGCCAAATAAAGCAGTACGCCACCCGCAGGGTCTTCCGCCATGCGCTTGATGGCGCCGCGTAGCTGCGGCCCGCAATCGCAGCGGAGCGAGCCCAAAAGATCACCCGTAAAACATTCGGAATGCGCGCGCGCCAAAGGCGCCTTACCGGCGGCAGCACTCGCTTCGGGATCGCCCACCAGAATGGCCAGATGTTCGATCCCGCCATCGGCAGCACGAAAAGCGATGATGCGCGCTTCCGGCGCGTCTTCCAAAGGCACACGGGCTTCAGCCACGCGCTTCAGGCTGGAAGCGGCACTCAATGGATAGGCTTCAATATCCGCAGCCGAGATACGCAGCAGCGAAAGCCGTTCCGCCAGCGCTGGTGAAGCGGGTGCCGCCACCAGCGCGGGCAAAAGCCGCCCAAGCTTCGCCAAGGCAAGGGCCGCACCGGCAAGGGCAGGTGGCGGCAGCGCCTCAACTTCGGTGGGCAGCAGGCTTTCGGCGGTAGGGTCCGCAAAGCCGCGCAGCCTGGCAGGATCCAGCGCCGAAGCCGGCAGGCGTAGCGCCACTACGGCCTGATCCTCAGCCTGGGTGACAGGCCGGCGCAGCAATGCCGCCGCGCGCATGGGCGCCAACAGCAAAACCGGCGCCGCCGCGCCACCTGACGCAATATCGGCTAGGCCCGAAGCCCCCAGCGTTTCCGCTGCGCCAATCAGCAGGGCAGAGTCATTTTGGCAGATCAGCACCGGCGTGCCACGGCGCAATTCGGCAATGGCGCGATGCACCCCCCGCATGGCAAGGCGGCGCGTGTCTGGCTTGATTTCAGGGCTTTGGGGCAAAAGGCCACCTTGGGCTGGCATGTGGGGGTTTTCCAATACGCCTTTATTCATCAAAGGTGAATGTGGCGCCGATACGGCACTTTACGACCCCCCCCTGGCTTGGGTGTGGGCGTGAAGATTTCCGAAGGTAACGTTCAAACCCCCGTGATCAATGGCTTGCGAAAGCCCTGTGCGAAATGGCATTGTCTCGGTGGGGGCTAAACGGCGTTGTTGGTAAATTCAAACCGCGCCATCAAATTGAAAGAGGCTTGCTGCTCATGAATTCCCCGCACCCGGTTTTGATTGTTGACGATAATGATGCGCTGCGGGCAAGCCTCGCGGAACAACTGGCCTTTGACGGTGAATTTGCCGCGACCGGCGCGGCAAGCCTCGCCGATGCCGAAGCCATGCTCCGCGCTGATGGGGCGCGCTTTGATGCCATATTGCTCGATCTTGGCATGCCGGATGGGCATGGGCGGGATTTCTGCCTCAAGCTTCGCCGCGCCGGGATGCGCATGCCCATCATCATGCTGACCGGGGCGGATGGTGAACAGGATGTGGTGCGCTGCCTAGATGCCGGGGCGAATGACTATATCGCCAAGCCCTTCCGGGTGCAGGAATTGTTGGCACGGTTGCGCGCGCAAATCCGCATTTTTGAAGGCAGCGAAGACGCGGTTTTCACCATCGGTCCCTATGATTTCCGCCCGGCGGCCAAGCTGTTGCAGGATCCAAAGCGCGGCCGGAAGATCAGACTGACGGAAAAGGAAACCGCGATCCTGAAATTCCTCTACCGGGCCGGCGGGCGGGCGGTGTCACGCCAGATCCTGCTCACCAAAGTCTGGGGCTATAACAGTCACGTCACCACCCATACGCTGGAAACCCATATCTACCGCCTGCGCCAAAAGATTGAGCCCAACCCCGCGGAAGCGCGTATTCTGTTGACGGAAGCGGGTGGCTATCGGCTGGCAATCGGCGAAGCAGAGGCGGATGAAGCGGCCTTCCCGCCGCTGCGGCGCGCCTCCGCCGCCATGACGGCGACGCGGACCTGATCCTGCTTAGTGCTTCCAGATGATTTCGGCGGGTGGGGCCTCGGTCGGGTCCACCCGCAGCCATTGGCCATTCATCACGCTTTTTCCCGTAAAGGCCAGGATGAAGCCCCAATGGGAAACAACCAGCGTATGGGACCAATCCTGAAGCGCGGCTATTTCGGCGCGGAATAGCTGGGCGCGGTCAATTACCTGTTCGGCGGGTTCTTCCACCGGCGGCCACCAGATTTCATCAATGTGGTCCAAAACCACATGGGGGAAATCCATGCGAAGTTCCGCCACCGGGCGGCCGATATCGCAGGAGAAGGCGTAGCGTTCGCGCACGGTTGGCGTCACGGTCAAAGGCAGTTTCAGCCGGCGCGCCACCGGCAGCGCCGTTTGCAGCGCGCGGGTATAGGGGGAGACGATGATGCGCCTTATCCCCTCATGCGCCAGGGCTTCCGCGGCCTCTTCCGCTTGCGTTTGGCCAAGCGGGGTCAGCTTTGGGTCAATAATCCCCGGGTCTTTGCGGGTTTGGGTGAAAAGCAGGTTGAATTCGCTTTGCCCATGCCGAAGCAGAATCATGGCCGTCACCCCTAATTGATCGAGGCTTGGTCTAGCGAGGCTCATCAAGCCTCGCAACCAGGCTAGATTTTGGGCAATGCGCGGCGGGTATCGGTGCTTGCCTTGCACTGGCTGACTAGCGGAGCGTTGCCCTGGGGCAGGGGACACCCTAGATTAGGTGCCAAGGAGCAAAAACATGGGTGGCTTGCCGATAGATCTGATCCTCTTTGCGATGGTTGCGGCCTTTTTGGTGCTGCGCCTGCGGAGCGTGCTTGGCCGCCGGACGGGGTTCGAACGTCCCCCGCAGGCCGAAGGGGCGCCCGTGCCAGCAACGCGCGGCCCAGCGACTGAGGTCGATATTGGCGCGAAGCCGGCCCAAGGTGGCGCAAGGCGGGTGATGCCTGATCCGCGCAGCCCGGTGGGTGAGGCGCTGATGCAAATCCAAAAACGTGATCGCGGCTTTGACCCGAACCGCTTTCTGGATGGTGCCGAAGCTGCTTTCGGCATGATTGTGGAGGCGTTTGCGCGTGGCGACCGCGCCACCCTAAAGCCCTTATTGTCCGATGAGGCTTACGCTGGATTCGATCAGGCAATTGCAGCGCGTGAGGCGGCCGGCGAGACCCAGCGCACCGAATTGCGCAGCGTTGAGGAAAGCGGCATCGAAGCCGCCGAATTGCGCGGCAATATCGCAGAAGTCACCGTGCGTCTGGTGACGGATCAGATCAATCTGGTGCAGGCGCGCGATGGTTCCATTGTTTCGGGCGCCGAAGCGGTGACCGAAATGACCGATGTTTGGACTTTCCAGCGGGATGTGACGAGTTCCGATCCAAGCTGGAAGCTTGTCGGCAGCACCTCAGCCTAATCTGGTGCCCGTCTTGGTGAGGTGCGGGCTGGGGTTCGGGGGTAGCGCCCCCGATAATCCATGATCCAACACCTCGCCTACATAGATTTCCTGCCGCGCCTGCCCTGGTGGCTTATTCTGGCTTTTGCGGCGCTTGCCCTGATCCTGCTGGCCTATGGTTTTTATCAGCGCGCCCGCGGCATTTGGTGGCGCGCCCTTGCTGCCGTAATTTTGCTGGGCGCGCTGTGCAATCCGCGGCTGTTGCGGGAAGAACGCGAAACCCGCCCCGACATCGCCATCCTGGCCATTGATCGCAGTGACAGCACGCAAATCGCCGATAGGGCCGAGCGTATTGCCGCCGCGCGGCAGGCTTTGGAAGCGCGGGCTTCGCGCCTGCCCGCGCTTGATTTGCGCGTGGTGGAAGTGCCGGAAGCAGGCCAGCGCGGCACGGCGCTATTCTCTGCTTTGGGTGCGGCCTTGGCCGATGTGCCAAGTGCAAGGCTTGCCGGTGTTATCGCGCTGACCGATGGCCAGGTGCATGACGCGCCAGGCGTGCTGCCCTTCGATGCGCCCTTTCATGTGCTGATCCCCGGCCGCCCAGGCGAAGTTGATCGGCGCTTGCGCCTGGTCTCGGCGCCGAGCTTCGGCATTGTCGGCCAGCAGGTGGAATTGCGCGTGGTGATCGAGGATCTGGGTACGCCCGCTTCTGGCAGCGCTGGTCTTGTGATCCGCCGCGATGGCGGCGCGCCGCGACGTGAGGAAATCCCGATCGGGCGTGAACATGCCATTTCCGTACCGGTCGCGCGCGGCGGCCCGATGGTGATTGAATTGGAAGCCGACCCCCGCGTGGGGGAGGTGAGTGCGCTCAATAACCGGCAGGTCGTCAGCGTGAATGGCGTGCGCGACAGGCTGCGCGTCTTGTTGGTTTCTGGCGAACCTCATGCCGGGGAACGCGCCTGGCGGCGCTTGCTGAAGGCTGATCCTAATGTGGATTTGGTGCATTTCACCATTCTGCGCCCGCCGGAGAAGGATGATCTGACGCCGCTCAATGAATTGGCGCTGATTGCTTTTCCGGTGCGCGAATTATTCCAGGTGAAGCTGCGCGAATTTGATTTGATAGTGTTTGACCGCTTCACCAATCGCGGGCTGCTGCCGCCGGCCTATATGCGAAACATTGCGGATCACGTGCGCGCGGGTGGGGCGCTGCTGATGAGTGTCGGGCCGGAATTCGCGGGGCCTGCATCACTGGCCTTCACGCCCCTGTCTCAGGTGCTGCCGGCGCGGCCCATGGGGCGTGGCGCTGGGGTTGAAGAAACCGCCTTTCGTCCGCGCATCAGCGCGCTCGGCGCGCGGCATCCGGTGACCGAGGGGCTTAGCGGCGCCAATGTCGCGGGGCAGGAGGCAAGCTGGGGCCGTTGGTATCGCTGGCTGCGCGGTGATGCGCGCGCTGGCATGGCGGTGATGGAAAGCCCCGAAGGCGCGCCCCTATTGTTGTTGGACCGGGTCGGTGAAGGCCGCGTGGCGCTGCTGCTTTCCGACCATATCTGGTTATGGGGCCGTGGGCATGATGGCGGCGGCCCGCAGGAAGAATTGCTGCGCCGCATTGCCCATTGGCTGATGCGCGAAACCACACTGGAAGAAGAAGACCTGACCGCGCGCATCGAGGCGGGGCGCATGGTAATTTCCAGGCGCAGCCTGGAAGCGGCGCCTCCGCCCGAGGTCACCATTACAGCGCCCGATGGCACCCGCAGCACCGCGCGGCTGGAAGAAGCGGGCGGCGGTCGCGCGGTTGGGGATATTGCCGCGCGCATGCCGGGGGTTTGGCAGGTGGGGGATGGCAAGCGCGTGGCCTTCGCTGCCGCTGCTGTCGCCAATCCGCTGGAAATCGCTGATCTGCGCGCGGATGGCGAAAGGCTGCGCCCGCTGGTGCAAGGCCGAGGCGCAATACGCTGGCTGGGGCAGGAAGCGGCGCCCACGCTGCCCGAATTGCGCATGGTGCCAGCGGGGAGGGATTTCGCCGGGACGGGCTGGATTGGCCTTAGGCGCAATGCGGATCACAGCGTGATCAGCGTCTCGGCCATGTCACTGCTGCCGCCATGGTTGGCGTTGATATTACTGCTTGGGACAGTGGTGCTGGCCTGGCGGCAGGAAGGGCGCTGATACGTATCCTGTGAACATGCGTTCACTGGATACGTACTGGAATTTGTTTGGTCGTATTTTCCAAGCCGCCAAGTATTTCCACTTGGCTTGAAAATACGCCGGACATCAGCGCCCTTTTGAAGGGCCGCGCTTCAGCGCGCTGCGGCCAAGCGCATCGCGGATGGCGCGGGCAATTCAATCTCGATCTCCAGCGTGGACATATCCCCGCCGCGATCCAGATGGACGTTCACCTTATTCGGGTCAATCGCGACATAGCGTGCCACCACAGCGACCAATTCCTGCTGCAATTTGGGCAGGAAGTCTTCCCGGTTGCGGCCAATGCGTTCATGCGCCAGGACGATTTGGAGCCTTTCCTTGGCGGCAACGGCGCTGTCATCCTTGCGCTTGCCGCGGAAGAAATCGAGCCAGGACATTATGCGGCCCTCCCACCAAATAGGCGCCGGAACAGGCCCTTGCGTTCCGCTTCCAGGAAGCGATGCGGCACATCTTCACCAAGGAAGCGGGACACCGCATCCGTATAGGCTTGGCCGGCGTTGCTTTCATTATCCATGATCACCGGCGTGCCGGTATTGGAAGCGCGCAGCACGCTTTCGCTTTCAGGGATCACGCCAAGCAGCGGGATGGCGAGAATTTCGCGAATATCATCCAGCTTCAGCATTTCGCCCTTCTCAACGCGGTTCGGGTCAAACCGCGTGACCAGTAAATGTTCCTTCACCGGGTCGCACTTTTCTTCCGCGCGCTTGGATTTGGATTGCAGCACGCCAAGAATACGGTCTGAATCGCGTACCGAAGACACTTCCGGGTTCGTCACCACAATCGCCTGATCGGCGAAATACAGCGCCAGCAGCGCGCCCTTTTCGATCCCCGCCGGGCTGTCACATAGGATATAGTCGAATTCCTTGGACAATTCCTCGATGATTTTCGCGACACCTTCCTTGGTCAGCGTATCCTTATCCTTGGTCTGAGACGCCGGCAGGATGGAAAGCGTTTCAACACGCTTGTCACGGATCAGTGCCTGGCTTAGCCGTGCTTCGCCTTGGATCACATTGATGATGTCGAACACCACGCGCCTTTCGACACCCATAATAAGGTCGAGATTGCGTAAGCCCACATCGAAATCAATCACCACCGTCTTCTTGCCGCGCTGGGCAAGGCCCGTTGCGAAGGCGGCGCTGGATGTCGTCTTGCCGACGCCGCCCTTGCCTGATGTCACCACAATAACCTGAGCCATAACCTATGCCTCCCTGAAACTTTACTGAGCCTCGCGATCAGGTGATGGGGTCGAAGCGCATGCGCTCACCCACCAGACGCACCTGCATCGCCTTGCCAATCTGTGCTGCCGGAAAACCTTCCCGCACGGCGTAGAAGCCGGCGATGGAAACCAATTCCGGGTCGAAATTCAGCGCGAAAACCCGCGCTTCCATATTGCTGGCACCACCCGCAATCGCGCGGCCACGCAAAGCGCCATAGACATGGATATTGCCATCCGCGATCACCTCGGCCCCCGCATTGACGGTGGAGGTGATGATCAGATCAGCACCTTCCGCCCAAATGCGTTGGCCGGCGCGCACCGGTTGGTCCACCACCATGGTTGTGCGCGCTGCGGCGGGCTTGGCGGCAGGCGGCGGTGGTGCCGCTGGCGCGGCGGTTTCAGTAATTGGTGGGGCAGGGGGCGCGGCGGCAGCTTCATCCGCTTCCTTGCCACCCACGCTGCGCACCGGCGGCAAGCCATAGGAAAGCGCCGCATTGCGCATTTCTGATGTGCCGCCCGTGGTGCCAATCGGCATGATCTCAAGCTCACGCAGGCCTTTGATCAGGCCCGGAAAATCAACTTCCGCAGGCGGCACTTGCAGATCGCCAAGCCCAATCACGATGGGCGCAAAGCGCAGGAAGCCCGGCGCGCGGCGGAATTGATCCCCGATGGCGGGCACTACCGCTTCTGGGCGATGGTCCAGCAGGCGCAGCACAAGCAGGTTGAAGTTTGCCCCCCGGAGGCGAAAGGGCTCCAGTCGGGTCGCTTGGTCTGGCTTGGGCGCGGCTGACGACATAGAATTCCTGAAGGGCTTTCAATTGTATCACCTTCGAGTTATCCACAGCCTTTAGTGGGTCCACCCGACGGCACCCACAAGATATAGCGTCTTCCGGTGAGGAGGCGAAGGGTCTCCTCCCTTCCTGCTTTCCCTGCAAGGCCTTAGATGACGATGTTAAGAAAAGGCGCAAACTGCGACTCGGGCCGGGCTTGCTGGGGCTGACCGCGCCGCCAAAGCCGGGCAAAATGCCCCACCTGAAGGAGCCCATATCGTGAAGCCCATCCGCCTTGCCGAACCCTTCCGCGCCGTTTTCTACGCGCCCTTTTATGTGGCCGAACAGCGCGGCTTTTACGCCAAGCACGGCGTCACAGTAACGCGCGCTACGGCGGGTGACCCGACCCGCGCGGCTGAAGTGCTTTTGGCCGACCAGGCCGATGTCGCTTGGTCTGGGCCCATGCGTGTGATCATGATGCGCGCCGCTGACCCCACCTGCCCGTTGCGGTCTTTCTGCGCGGTGGTGATGCGCGATCCCTTCATGCTGCTCGGGCGCGGGCCAAACCCCGGCTTCAGCTTGCAGGATTTGCCCAAGCTCCGCTTCGGCAGTGTGAAGGAAGTGCCAACCCCCTGGTGGTGCTTGCAGGATGATTTGCGCCAAGCGGGAATTGATCCCGATACACTGGCGCGCGTGACTGACAAGACCATGGCGGAAAATGCCGAAGCTGTGGCGAATGGCAGCTTGGATGTCGCGCAAATGTTTGAACCCTTCGCCACAATCCTTGAAGCCAAGGGCGGCGCCGTGTGGCACCGCGCTTCTGATCGCGGGCCAAGCGCCTACACCGCGCTTTATGCGACGCAGGCGAATATGCAGCGCTTCAGCGCGGAATTTGAAGCCATGACGCGCGCCCTGGCCGATGCGCTTTCCTATGTTTATGCCGCCCCCGCGGCTGAGGTCGCGGCCAGCGTCGCGCCGCTTTTCCCAGATGTGGCATTGCCCGTGCTGACCACGGCGTTGGCGCGCTATCAGGCGGCGCGGCTTTGGCCGGAAACGCCCCATTTCCCCGAAGCGGCTTTCACGCAATTACGTGGTGCAATGAAAAGCGCTGGCGTGATTGCGCGCGAACCAAGCTTCGCTGATTGCGTGGATGATACGATTGTGACGCGCGCGCTGGGTAAATAGGGGCAGCGCATGAGCAAACAACGCGCACAGCGCGCCGATTACGCCATGTTCGTGCCCATCGCCACGCGCTGGATGGATAATGACGTCTATGGTCATATCAATAACGTCATTTACTATTCCTGGATTGATAGTGCGGTGGCGCGTTTCCTGACCTCCTCTGGTTTTTTGCATATCCCGACCGCCCCGGTGATTGGCCTGGTGGTGGAAACGCAATGCCGCTATTTCGCGCCCATCGCCTTTCCCGATGATATCACTTGCGGTGTGCGCTGCGCGCGTGCGGGCAATACATCAGTGCGCTATGAGGTCGGCATCTTCCGTAATGATGAGGATGAAGCGAGTGCCGAGGGTTATTTGATTCATGTCTATGTGGATCGCGCCACGCAGAAAACGCCAACGCCCTTGCCGGATAATCTGCGCGCTGCGCTTCGGCGCATCACCCTGAACCCTTCGTAATTTCGAGGAAATTCCTATGTCTGTTGCTCCCATCAAGCGTTTCGCCATTCTGGATGATTACCAGGGTGTGGCGCTTTCCCTCGGCCCCTGGGACAAGCTGCCCAAGGATATTGAGATCACCGTCTTTCGCGATACCATCACGGATCATGCGGCGTTGGTCGAAAGGCTGAAGCCCTTTGATGCCATCCTCGCGATGCGTGAAAGAACGCCTTTTCCGCGCAAGCTGATCGAAGCCCTGCCCAATCTGCGGCTGATTATCACGACCGGCGGGCGCAATCGCTCCATTGATGCTGCTGCTTGCGCTGAACGCGGCGTGGTGTTTTGCGGCACGGGCACATCAGGTGATCCGACCGCTGATTTGACCTGGGGGCTGATCCTATCCCTGGCGCGCGATATTCCACGCCAGCAGGATGCTCTGCGTGCCGGGCGCTGGCAGACGCATATTGGCCTGGGGTTGGAGGGCAAAACGCTTGGCGTGATTGGCCTTGGCAAGCTTGGCGGGCGCGTTGCGAAAATCGGCCAGGCTTTCGGCATGAAGGTGCTGGCCTGGTCCACCAACCTGACAGAAGAACGCGCGGCTGAAATTGGCGCCACGCGCGTGGACAAGGCGACATTGCTCCGCGAAGCGGATGTGGTGACGCTGCACCTCATTTTGTCGGATCGGTCGCGCAATACCATCACCGCGCCTGATCTGGCGCTGATGAAGCCAACATCCTTCATCGTGAATACCAGCCGCGGGCCGCTGATTGAACAATCGGCGCTGATTGCCGCACTCAAGGAAGGGCGCATCGCGGGCGCTGGGCTTGATGTGTTTGATATTGAGCCGATGCCTGCGGATCACCCGATCCTGGCTGCGCCAAATACGGTGCTGACGCCGCATCTTGGTTATGTGACCGAACAGAATTACCGCACCTATTACGAAGTGGCGGTGGCTGCGACCAATGCCTTCATGGCTGGCGCCCCGATCGGAGTAATCAAGCCATGAATAGCCCTTTCCCACTTGCGGAAGGTTGGAAGGGGGGGCCGCAAGCCGCGCGCGATGCGGCTTACGACAATCTGGCCGGCGTGCCCGATAGCGCCGCGCAGGTCGCCAACCGCAATACGCTTTCAGTCGCGTTTCGCGCCGCGCATGCCGGGCATCTCGATCTGCCCTTCGGCGCGGGTGAGCGGGAGAAATGGGACCTTTACCCCGCAGCGCGCGCTGATGCGCCCTGCCTGGTCTTCATCCATGGCGGCTATTGGCAGCGCAATCGGCGAGAGGATTTCGCCATCATGGCCGAAGGCGCCTTGGCCGCTGGCTGGTCGGTTGGGATTTGCGGCTATACCCTCGCCCCCGATGCTTCCATGAACAAGATTGTGGCGGAGATTCACGCCGCGCTGGATTGGCTTGGCGTGCATGGCAAGGCGCATGGCATAGCGGGCAAGGTGGTGGCTTCCGGCTGGTCGGCTGGCGGGCATTTGGCGGCGCTGGCGGCGGAACATCCTTTGGTGGTGGGCGCGCTTGCCATGTCTGGCATTTATGAATTGGCCCCAATCGTTGAGACCAATCTGAACGACAAGCTGCATCTGACGCCGGAAGAAATCGCGGCGCATTCACCCATTCGCCGCCCCGTGGTGCAAAAGCCCATCGCCATTGCTTATGGCGCGCGTGAATTGCCGGAACTGCGCCGGCAAAGCCGCGTCTTTCACCGCCATCGCGCAGAGGCGCAAGCGCCGGGCGCGCTGATCCCGGTGCCGGAGGCGGATCATTTCCGCGTGCTGGAAGCGCTCTGGCGCCGTGATGGGATGCTGCTGCGCGCGGCGGCGGAAGTGCTGGCGGCGGCGGGATAACTTCGTCCCGCAAACAAAAACGGCGCGGGAAGGCCCCGCGCCGTTTTGCTGACCGACAATCAGGCGTGAATTACGCCGACTTTGCCATGATCTCATCCGCGATATTGCGCGGCACCGGATCATAATGGTGGAACTGCATGGAGAAGGAAGCGCGCCCCTTCGTCATGCCACGCAGATTGGAAATATAGCCGAACATTTCCTTCAGCGGCACATGCGCGCGCACAATCACGCTGGTGCCCGCCATATCCTGGCTTTGGATGACGCCGCGGCGACGATTCAAGTCACCCACCACATCGCCCACGTGATCAGATGGCGTGGTCACTTCCACATCCATGATCGGTTCAAGAATCACCGGGCCGGCCTTCTTCATGCCTTCGCGGAAGCAGGCCTTGGCGGCGATTTCAAACGCCAGCGCGCTGGAGTCAACGTCGTGATACTTGCCATCCACCAGGCTGTACTTGAAGTCCACGGTCGGGAAGCCAGCCAGCACGCCGGTATCCGCCTGCACCTTGATCCCTTTTTCCACCGCCGGGATGTATTCCTTCGGCACCGCGCCACCCACAACGCCATTGTGGAATTCGATCCCTTCGTTCCGTTCCTTTGGTTCGAAGATGATCTTCACTTCAGCGTATTGGCCCGAACCGCCCGACTGCTTCTTGTGGGTATAGGTTTCGGTATGCGCCTTGGAGATGGTTTCACGATAAGCCACCTGCGGCGCGCCGATATTCGCATCCACACCATATTCGCGCTTCAGGCGGTCAATGATGATTTCCAGATGCAATTCGCCCATGCCGGACAGAATGGTCTGGCCGGTTTCCTGATCGGTACGCAGGCGGAGAGATGGGTCTTCCCCGGCCAGTTTCTGCAGGCCAAGGGTCATTTTCTCGACCCCTTCCTTGGTCTTCGGCTCGACAGAAATGTCGATGACCGGCACCGGGAAGGCCATGCGTTCCAGCACCACCGCATCTTCCTGCGCGGCCAGCGTGTCACCCGTGCCGGTATCCTTCAGGCCGACGAATGCCGCGATATCACCCGCGAAGACTTCCTTGATTTCTTCACGCTTATCGGCGTGCATCTGGAACATACGGCCGACACGTTCCTTATGGCCCTTGGTGGTGTTCAGCACCTGGTCACCCGAACGCAGCACGCCGCGATAGACGCGCACAAAGGTCAGATTGCCGTATTTGTCGTTGATGATCTTGAACGCCAAGCCTGCGAAGGGCTCGTTTTCATTGGCGGGGATCACGCGGCGATCGGCGGTTTCATCCTGGCCTTCTTCCGGCGCAACCTTGATGCCTTCGCGGTCAATCGGCGAAGGCAGGTATTCAATGACGGCATCCAGCAAGGGCTGCACGCCCTTGTTCTTGAAGGCTGTGCCGCACAGTACCGGGCGGAATTCGCCGCTGATGGTGCCGCGCTTGATGCAGCGCTTCAGGGTTTCGATACTGACATCGCCCTTATCGAAATATTCTTCCATCGCCGCTTCATCAATACCGACAACAGTATCCAGCAGCTTCTGGCGATATTCGGCGGCCTTGTCAGCCAAATCGGCGGGGATCGCCGCTTCGTGATACTTCGCGCCAAGCTCATCGCCTTCCCAGATCAGCGCCTTCATCTCAACCAGATCAACAATGCCCTGGAAGGTATCTTCAATGCCGATCGGCAATTGCAGCGTAACCCAATTGATGCCGAGCTTTTCCGTCAGCGTATCAGCCGCGCGATAGAAATCGGCGCCGGTACGATCGAGCTTGTTGATGAAGATGATGCGCGGCACGTTGTAACGGTCAGCCAAGCGCCAATTGGTCTCAGACTGCGGCTGCACGCCGGCGACACCTTCAATGATGAAGATCGCGCCATCAAGCACGCGCAAGGACCGGTTCACTTCAATGTTGAAGTCGATATGGCCCGGCGTGTCGATGATGTTGATGCGGTGGTCATTCCACACGGCGGTCACGGCGGCGGAGGTGATGGTAATCCCGCGCTCACGTTCCTGGTCCATGTAATCGGTGGTGGTATTGCCTTCATGCACTTCACCGATCTTGTGGGACTTGCCGGTGTAGTACAG
>CAIMVB010000373.1 GCA_903844785.1 uncultured Rhodospirillales bacterium
AATGATAGTGAGGCTGAGGCGCGCGAATTGGTGCGCTTGATCAGCGGCATGCCGGCGAAGGTGAATTTGATTCCCTTCAATCCCTGGCCAGGCAGCCCGTATAAAACCAGCACATCGGAAGCCATTCACCGCTTTGCGGATATTCTGAACGCGGCCGGTTATGCCAGCCCCATCCGCCGCCCACGCGGGCGCGATATTCTGGCGGCTTGTGGGCAATTGAAGACGGAAAGCGAAAGAAAGCGTCGGGCCGAGAATTAGAGCATTTCCCGTTCACCTTCGTCTGCGGGAGACGCTCTAAAACCTTTGTCTGATCGCATTTTCCGAGTCGCCAAGTGATTCCACTTGGCTTGAAAATGCTCAATTCTCCAATTCGCTGTCCCAGTACAAGTAATCCCGCCAGCTTTCATGCAAGTAATTGGGCGGGAAAGACCGGCCATTTTCCTGCAGTTCCCAGCTTGTCGGCTGGCGCGGGGTCTGGCGGGGGATCATCTGGCATTCGCGCGGCAGGCGATTGCCCTTGCGTAAATTGCAGGGGCCGCAAGCCGTAACCACATTATCCCAGGAAGTGCGCCCGCCACGCGAACGCGGAATGACGTGATCAAAGGTCAAATCCGGCGTGGGATAGCCGCCACCGCAATATTGGCAGGCGAAGTGGTCGCGCAGAAACACATTGAAGCGGGTGAAGGCGGGGCGCCTGGCGGCGGGGATGAATTCCTTCAGCGCAATCACGCTGGGCAGGCGCAAGGCCAGTGATGGCGAATGCACTTCCACATCATATTCATTGAGTACGGAAACCCGATCAAGGAACACGGCCTTGATCGCGTCCTGCCAGGACCAAATGGACAGCGGAAAATAGGACAGCGGACGGAAATCCGCGTTCAGGACAAGCGCGGGATAGGCATGCGCCCCCGCGAAGTGACCGCCATCTGGCAAGCCTCGCTCCTTCCAGCGAGGCGCCACATCATCCAGGGGCTCTGCCCGGCGGTAGGGCCCCAGATATAGTGGCGCCGCCGCGTAATGCGAAAGTCATGACACGCGCCGCGCCGCGCCGCAACCCATTCAATGAGGGTTTCACCCGCCTGTCATATTCGGCAGGCTTCGCGCCAGAAGCGCGGTGCCGGCGGCCAGCCCGGCATCATCCAGCCCATGGCCCAAATCGGGGCGCAGCAAGAGATCACAGGGCACATCTTCCGCCTGCAGCGCCCGCGCAGCTTGGCGGCTGGCCATGGCGGGCACAACCTCATCCGCTTCACCGTGTACCAGCAGCACGGGCGGGCGGGCGGTGCGTTCGGCGGCGAAGCTCTCCGGGCCCAAAAGCGCGCCGGAATAGGCCAGAATGCAGGCCGGCGCCGGCACCGCGCCGCGCAGCCCGGCGAAAAGCGCCACCATCGCCCCCTGGCTGAAGCCCATCAGCGCCAGCCGATCCCCTCCAAGGCCAAGCTGCGCCAATTCACCCCGCGTGAATTCACCAAGGATCGCCGCCGCATGGCGCAGCCCCGCTTCAAGCCGCGCGGGCGTGCGGTCCATAATGTCGAACCATTGCCGGCCAAAGGGCGCGCCCTGGAAGGGAAAGGGCGCATGGGGCGCGATAAACAGGGTGTTTGGCAGGGCTTCGGCCCAGACCGGGGCCAGATCAATCAAGTCAAAGCCATCCGCGCCCACGCCGTGCAGCAAAAGCACGAGCGAATCGGGTGCGCCGCCTGACGCGGGGCCGAAGCGCGGGCCTTCCAATGCGGGCATGCTGGATTCTCCCCTTGCGTGACCTGATGCAAGCCCGCTACCCGCCGAAGGCGATGGATGCAACGCCAGAGATCACCCGCTTCGCGCCCAGCCCAACCGGGTTTTTGCATCTGGGTCATGCGCGGGCCGCGCTTTTCGCCTGGCGCCGCGCGCGCGCGACTGCTGGGCGCTTTCTGCTGCGAATTGAGGATATCGATACCACGCGCTGCCGCCCGGAATATGAGGCCGCGATATTTGAGGATTTGCGCTGGCTTGGGTTGGATTGGGATGGCACAGAACGCCGCCAATCCGCCCATTTTGCCGAATATCGCGCGGTACTGGATGGGCTTGCTGCGCGCGGCTTGGTTTATCCCTGTTTCTGCACCCGCGCTGATATCGCGCGCGAAGTGGCCGCAGCGGGGGCGGCGCCGCAAGGGCCGGATGGGCCGCTTTACCCAGGCATCTGCCGAGACCTGCCGCAGGCCGAAGCCGCGCGCCGCATCGCGGGCGGAGAGGCCTATGCGCTCCGCCTGCATATGCAGCGCGCTTGTGAGGCTGTGCCCGGGCCGCTGATGGCGCATGAAGAAGCGGAGGGCTGGCATGAATGCCGCCCTGATGTTTTCGGCGATGTGGTGCTGGGGCGGAAGGATGTGCCGGCTTCCTATCATCTCTGCGTCACGCATGATGATGCGCTGCAAGGCATTACGCTGGTCACGCGCGGGGAGGATTTGAAGCCAGCGACGGCGCTGCATCGGCTGATCCAGGCGCTGATGGGCTGGCCCGCGCCGCGTTATGCGCATCATGCGCTGATGCGTGATGCGACAGGCCGACGATTGGCAAAACGCGATGGCGCGGAAAGCCTGCGGGCGTTGCGGGAGAAGGGTTTTTCAGCGGAGCAGGTTTGGGCCCTGGTGGAAGCTGGCTAAGGCTGGACCTGCGCCGCAAAACGGCGGAACATCCCCAGAAGCAAAAGGGGAAACGCCATGAAGATAGATCATGTTTCGCTGACCATCTTCACCTGGGATAACATCCCGCGCACCAGCTATCATGTTGGGTCTTTCACCCAGCCCTTGAGCAATCTGGGATTGCTCCGCATCCGCACCGATTCCGGGCATGAAGGCCATGCATTTTTGGGCACGGCTTCCAACCCGGCTTCCATGGATGGGCCGCAATTGATCCGCTGGATCAAGCCGCTGCTGATGGGCGCCAATCCGCTGGAACGCGAAAGGCTGCATGGGCGGATGCTGAAGCTTTCGCGCAATGTATCCTATCGCTGCATCGGCGCCGCTGATGTCGCGCTATGGGATTTGGCAGGCAAGATCGCGGGGCTGCCGGTGCATGCGTTGATGGGCACGCAGCGCAATGCCATTGGAACCTATGCCAGTTCCCAGCTTCTGCCCGATACGGCGGCCTATGTGGAACAGGCGCTTTACTACAAGGAAAATGGCTGGTGCGCTTACAAGATCCACCCGCCCACCGTACCGGAAACCGACATCAAGGTATGTGAAGCGGTACGCAAGGCAGTCGGTGATGATTACCCGGTGATGCTGGATAGCACCTGGAGCTATGATTACTACGGCGCCTTGAAGGTGGGTCTGGCCATTCAGGAAATGGGCTTCAAATGGTATGAAGACCCGTTGGCGGATGAGGATATTCTTTCTTACGTCAAGCTACGCCAGAAGCTGAATATCCCGATCATGGCAACAGAATATCCGGCCGGCGCGCTGGATACCTACCCCATTTGGCTGACGCAGCAGGCAACGGATTATTTGCGCGGCGACATTCCGAATAAGGGCGGGCTGACCACCATGTTGAAGACCGCGCATTTGGCGGAAGCCTTCCGCATGAATTACGAAATCCACCATAGCGGCAATTCGCTGAATAATCTGGCCAATCTGCATTTGGCGCTGGCGATTCCCAATACTACCTGGTTCGAAGTGCTGCTGCCCGATGGCGCGCATCGCTATGCCCTGGCGGAAGAATTCCACCCGGACAAAAACGGCATGCTGCATGCGCCAACCGGGCCAGGACTTGGCGCGAAGATTGATTTCGATCTGATCAAGCGCAAGACGGAAGGCGTGTTGGAATAGCCGCTTTCAAGCCGCGCCTGCACCCATGATCACATTAGCGACAGTGCGGCCCAGAACCCTGTAACCACGGTCTGTCAGTAGCGTTTCAATGGCCGCGTCTTGGCGGTTATCGGCGCCGCTGACGGTCTCAACACAAATCACCTTGGGGCCGCGCGTGCTGTCGAAATGCGCGGCTTGCAAGACTGCGTAATCAAGCCCTTCGATATCCAGACTCAGCAGATCAGGCCAGATACCGCCGCAATGGCTGGTTACGATCTGGTCCAAGCTCAGTACTGGAATTGCTCGGGTTTCCCGAATACGAAATTCGGGATGCGCCGCGACAAAGGCTTCAGCGGTCGCGCGGTCGAAGGTATTTCGGCCTGATGCGTGATCGATCATGTAGAAATCAAGCGTCCCTTCCGCGACGCCGCAGCCGATATTGATGATCTTGTCTTCTGGACGCAGATCTTGAAAGGCTTGAATCAGATTCGGATTTGCTTCCACGCAAAGGCCGCGCGCGCCGCGCGCATAAAGCAAAGCGGTATTGGAACAATTGACCGGATGATGGGCGCCAATATCAAGAAAGCTTGGCTTATCGATACCGCGTAAGGTGAAGACATTCGCCAGGATCAGATCCTCACCGAATTGCGCGTAGGTGAGCGGCCCAAAAGCCTGATCCGGATGCCCGGCAAAACTCCAGGGTCCAAGCCCGCCGCGTTGATGCGCGGGCGCGGATACCCCCAACCAAGGCGCCAAGCGGTGCCAAATTTTCTTGAGCATCCTGCGAATGGAGTACATGCGGCGTCAGTCATGATGCGCGGCGGCTTTTAGCCTTGCCGCCAAGGGTGCGTTTGTGTTGGAGCCAGCCAGCGCCTCTATAGCCAAGGCCGCCACATGTTCGGGGGGTTGGGAGAACATGCATTCCGGCTGGGTAAGGCCGCGCGGGCAGCGGTCCATCCAAAGATCATCCAGCCACCAGCAATTCCCGCATTTCAGTGGGTTGATATTGATGTTGCCGGCATAGCCGAAATAATCCGAAGGGGTCGGACCAAAAACAACAAGGCTACGGCGCCCATAGCAAGCTGCGAGATGTACCAGGCCACCTTCATTATCCAAATGCAGCCTGGTGGCGCGCAGAAGCCCGGCGACTTCCTGTAAGTTTGTCTGCCCAATCAGGTTCAGATCAACATCTGGAATTTCTTCGCTTGTTGTTGTGCCAATCTGCACAATCAGCAAGTCAGGCCGTGCTGCCTTGATGGCCGTTACGACATGATCAAAATACGGGTAGCATTTGGTTGCGCGTTTTCCACTGATAATGAAATTGGTATCAAAGCCATTATGTACCGTAATGAAGGCCTTACCCTGAAGGTTGAAGCGGGCCAGGGCGCTTTCATCTGCAGGAATGTTGATGATATCGCCACCATAATTAATGTCAGCCATGCTGTGCAGAAAATCTGACCGCGTCCGGCCTGCCAATACAGCTTTTCTGGCCAAGCCATTATCCAAGCGCGGATGATTATTCAGATAAAGCGCAAATTGCCCAGCTATAAGCGCCTGCTGTGCATGAGCGATGGCGGTATGCATCTGGCTTGCCTGTCGAAGGCGCGCCCAATTCGCAGTAGTGTTATGAATAACCAGCCCCTGATGGATCTGCACTGCAAGATCATAGGCGCGCCCTGCCAAGGGTAGCAGCGAATCTGGATAGGCGCGGGCGAAGCCAGGCACCTTGCTGAAGATCCAGTCGATCAAGGAAGGACGCGCGGCAAAGACATCAAAAGTAAAAGCTTCTGTCTGGGCGGCCAGATCACGCATGAAACGCGCCGCGACGATAAGATCCCCAATTCCGCCTGAAATGCCGATCGCAAGCACAAGGCTTCCGTCTTGCCGCAAGGCTTCAAGACGCTTCACTTCCGCCGCAGCATGCCAGGGTGTCAGCGTTTTGCGGAGAGATCGCGCATGTCTGCCCAGCAGCGATGCCTTGGTGGCGAGCATTCTGCCAGCATAAGCACAAGCCGCACGGGCGGATCCTGTTTCGCGATATATGGCAACGCTGTTTCGTTGCAGCCGCATCAGCCGCGCTAGCATGGCGCGTACTGAAGGTGCCGGTCCATCGGACAGCGCCTATCCGCCAGAACGGTGATGTCTTCGGCACCTAACAAGGTCTTTACAGAAATCACAAAAATCTCCCACCAGAGATTCATTCTTCTGTGGGACGACGCAAATCTTGCCAAATGAGAAAACCGTGACTGGCCAATAGCGTGCATCACGTTTTGCTGAACGGAAAGCGGATAGGCGGTTACCTAATAAAAAAATAAGCCGTGATCCGTCAAAACGGGTCACGGCATCATAGAAAGCGCTTTTTATCCCGATCGCGCCCTAAAACGTCTGGTCGGGAGCGGAAGATTGCCTTGAACTACCCCGGCTCACCCATCGCGGGCGTACCGCCGCATTCCTGCATCAACGCAAATACTGCCTGCACCGCGGCTTCAATCGCTGCCAGATCAGTGCCCTTTGCCACCACGGCCACGCCGCCACCGCCGCCTTGGCGGTAATAGGGGTAGGACCCAAGATCCAAATCGGCGAAGCGCTGCTGAATGGCGGAAAGGCCTTCTGCAATGCGCCCTTCCACCACGCCATGCGCATGCACGCTGCGCGACAGTATGGGCGGGCCACCTTGCAGCCGGGGCGCGAGGGCTTCGAACATAGATTGCATGATGCGCGGCACGCCCGCCATCACATGCACATTGCCAATCGTATAGCCAGGCGCGATGGAAACCGAATTCTCGATCAAGATCGCGCCGCGCGGCATGGTGGCCATGCGTTGCCGCGCTGCGTTGAAATCACCGGGCGGATTTTGCTTGGCGTAATAGGATTCCAACGCATGCCAGGCATCTGGGTGCGGTTCCCATGGCACGCCGAAAGCGCGCGCCACACATTCGCTGGTAATGTCATCATGCGTCGGGCCAATGCCGCCGGTGGTGAAGACATGGTCGAATTTGGCGCGGACTTCATTCACCGTATTGATGATCACTTCCGGCACATCGGGGATCACGCGCACTTCCTTCATGGGAATACCGATCTCGCCCAGCCGTGTTGCCAGGAATTGCAGATTGGCATCCCGGGTGCGGCCGGAAAGCACCTCATTGCCGATGATCAGCAGGCAGGCGGTCGGGTTCGGCATGGGTTTCTCCTGGATATGCAGCGGAAGCTCAAAGGAAATCGCGCAACATGGCAACAAGGGGGATATCGGCGGGCGGCATGGCGTAATCGCCAAGCCGCACCGGGCGCACCCAGGCCAGGGCCTGGCCTTCCATGGCCGTGACCTGGCCCTGCCAGCGCCGGCACAAATAAAGCGGCATCAGCAGGTGGAACTTCTCATAAGTGTGGGATGCAAAGGTGAAGGGGCCAAGGCAGGCGGCGCTGACATCTATGCCCAATTCCTCGTGCAATTCACGGATCAGCGCTTCTTCCGGGGTTTCGCCCGGCGCCACCTTGCCGCCCGGAAATTCCCACAGGCCGGCCAGCGGCTTGCCTTCTGGCCGGCGCGCCAGCAGCACGCGGCCTTCACCATCAATCAGCGCCACCGCCGCCACCAAAAGCGTCGGTTTGCCCGATGCGGGTGCGGTCATCACCTGCGCTGGCGCCTCGGCCGCGATATCCATGCGGGTCGCGCTAAAAAGCCGCACCGGCATGGCACCACCGCGAGAGATAAACTCCTGGCTGCCCGCGCCGCTTTCCTTGAAGCCGATCCGCCGCAGCACGGCGGCCGATCGTTCATTATCCACCAGCGCGGATGCCACCAGCCGATCAATCTCCAGATTGGCCAGGGCCCAATGCGCAAGGCGTCCTGCCGCTTCCGGCCCCAGCCCCTGGCCCCAATGGGGGCGCCCAATCCAATAGCCAAGCTCCGCCTCTTTGGGGTTCTTGGTATCAAGGGTCAGGCCAACACAGCCAAGCAGCACTTCTGCGCCATCAACCTGGCGCGTCACCGCCAAATGCCAGGCGGTGCCGGCGGCAAGCTGCGTGCTGGTTGAAGCAATCCACTCATCCGCTAAATCGCGCGGATAGGGGAAGGGCACGCGGGCCAGGGTTTTCGCCACTTCCCAATCATTCACCAGCCGATGCAACGCCGCCGCATCGCCCGCCTGCAACGGGCGAAGCCGCAGACGGTCAGTGATCAGCGGCGCAAAATCCTGGCTATTTTCCATGGCAGTTTGGCGCGTCAGCTCCGGTAACTGCCATTGATGTCGATATAGCCATGCGTCAGGTCGCATGTCCAAACGGTGGATTTGCCTTTACCAAGGCCGATATCCACGGTGATTTCCACTTCGCGGCCTTTCATGTGCTGAACGACGGGCGCTTCATCATAACCATCCACCACGCCGCCATTGCGCGCCATCCAAACGCCGCCGACATTGACCGAAAGCTTGTCGCGATCCGCGGGCTCACCGGCCTTGCCAACCGCCATGACAATCCGGCCCCAATTCGCGTCCTCACCGGCAATTGCGGTTTTCACCAGGGGAGAATTGGCGATGGACATGGCGATGCGATGCGCCGAACGCGCCGTAGTGGCGCCAGTCACGTTAATTTGAATAAGCTTCTGCGCGCCTTCACCATCGCGCGCGACCATCAGCGCCAATTCCATCAGCACTTCATTCAAAGCGCGGGCGAAGTCCTTCAGCACCGCGCCACCTTCCGCCAGCACGCGCGGATGTTTGGCGGTGCCGGTGGCAAACACCATCACAGTGTCTGAAGTGGAGGTATCGGAATCCACCGTTACGCAATTGAAGGAACGGTCAACGCCCTTCTTCAGCAGGGCTTGCAAGGCGGCGGCGGGAATTTTCGCATCGGTCGCCAGGAAAGACAGCATGGTCGCCATATCGGGCGCGATCATGCCGCTGCCCTTGGCGATGCCGGCGATGGTGACTTCCGCATCCCCGATGCGCGCCTTGCGGATGGCGCCTTTCGGGAAGGTATCCGTGGTCATGATGGCTTTGGCCGCGCCCTGCCAATCACGTTCCGCCGCGCTATCAAAAATGCGCGGCAGGGCGGCGATCAGCTTTTCGGTCGGCAGTTTTTCGCCAATCACGCCGGTAGAGGCCAAAAAGACTTCCTTGGGCTTGCAGCCCAGAATCGCGGCAGCGGCCTTGGCGGTTTCCTCACAGGTTTGGCGGCCGGCACGGCCGGTAAAGACGTTGGAATTGCCCGCCGTCACCACCAGCCCGCGCGCCTTGCCGCCGGGCAAAGCGCCCCGGCACCAATCCACCGGCGCACCAGGGCAGCGATTGCGCGTGAAGACGCCGGCCACCGTCGTGCCCGTTGGGAAGGCCATCACGGTCACATCATCGCGATCCTTATAGCGAATCGCGGCGCGGCCTGAGGCAACGCGCACCCCCGGCACAGCCGGCATGGCCGGCAGCGGCAGAGCGAGTGGCGAGGTGAGGATATCATGTCCGGCCATGGGTATTCTCCATGTTTAGCGAGGGGTGGTTTAGCGACGGGTAGGGGCGGCTGGGCGGCCCGCCGGGGCGGTGGGCGCGGGCGGTTCTGCCGCATCTAGCGCGCGCGGCACGGACCCATCCAGGTTGAAGCGTTCAATCTTGGCCGCAGCGCGGGAAGCTTCCACCACAGCGGCAATTTCGCCTTCAAACAGGCGCTGGCGCAGCGTTTCACGCGCGTCTTCATAAGGCGGCGCGGCTGCGGCGCGGCGTTCATCCACGCGGATAATGTGCCAGCCAAAGGGGCTACGTACCGGGGCTGTGCTAAGCTGCCCTGCCTGCAGCGCAAAAGCGGCTTCGGCGAATTCTGGCACCATATCGGCGCGCTTGAAGAAGCCAAGATCCCCGCCTTCCCGCGCCCCAGGGCCGGAAGACCGGCGCTGCGCCACGGCGTTGAAATCCGCCCCGGCGCGGATTTCCGCCAAAGCTTCGCGCGCTTCGGTTTCGGTCGGCACCAGAATATGGCGGGCGCGCACTTCTTCTTCCGGCGGGCGGGCGCGGATTTCCGCATCGTAAGCCGCGCGGATGCGTTCTTCCGTCACGCGCCCAGCCAATTCGCGGGAAAGATAGGCCTGCTGCAATTCCAGCTCCTCAGCCCGGCGGAGGCGAGCGCGCACCGCCTCATCCTTATCCAGCCCGGCGCGGCGGGCAGCGGCGGCCACGGCACGCCCCGCAATCATTTGATCAAGCAGCAGGGGGTAGAGCATTTGCGGCGGCGCGCCGCGCAATTCCTCCGGCAATTCCTGGGCGGCATTGGCCAGGTCCGAAAAGCGGATTTCCTCCCCATCCACCTTGGCGACCACGGGGTCCCCAGGCGGCGAGGCTGGGGCGGGTTGGGCCAAGCCAGGCTGGGCAAAGGCCACCCCCAGCAGCAGCGCCAGGGTGGCGCGAAGGGGGGCAGAGGCGGCAGGGCGGCGCGAATGGCGCATAGGGGCTGGTCCCAATTCGGTGATCGGCCCGGAACATGGCCGAAGCGACCCTTCCCCACAAGGCGCAAGCGTTGACCCGCCCCCTTGGGGGGCCTATCTCTGAAGCCAATCCGAAACATGCTTATCGGCGCTATGGCGCCGCGAACGGGCGCAAGCCCGCCGGAGATTGACGCCCCAGATGTTTGCCCGCCTAGCCGCTGCCATTTTCGGCACCTCCAACGACCGCGCCTTGAAGCGCTATCAATCCCGTGTGCCGGCGATCAATGCGCTGGAAGCGCGCATGCAGGCGCTTTCAGATGAGGCGCTGGCAGGGCAGACCACGCTATTCCGCGAAAGGCTGACCAAGGGCGAAAGCCTGGATGCGCTGCTGCCGGAAGCCTTCGCCACCGTGCGCGAAGCATCGCGCCGCGCGCTGGGCCTGCGCCATTTCGATGTGCAGATGATCGGCGGCATGGTGCTGCATGAAGGCAAGATCGCCGAGATGAAAACCGGCGAAGGCAAGACGCTGGTGGCGACCCTGCCGGTTTACCTGAACGCGCTGCCCGCCAAGGGCGTGCATGTGGTGACGGTGAATGATTATCTGGCGCAGCGCGATGCGGAATGGATGGGGCGGCTCTATCGCTTCCTGGGTCTTTCCGTTGGCGTGATTGTGCATGGGCTGACCGATGAACAGCGCCAGGCGGCTTATGCCTGCGACATTACCTATGGCACCAATAACGAATACGGCTTCGATTATTTGCGCGATAATATGAAATATCGGCTGGAAGATATGGCCCAGCGCGATTTCGCCTATGCCATCGTGGATGAGGTGGACAGCATCCTGGTGGATGAGGCGCGCACGCCGCTGATTATCAGCGGGCCAACCGATGACACTTCAGACCTTTATCGCCGCACGGATGAGGTGATGAAGGAATTGGTGCAGGATACGGCGACTTTTGAAAAGGACGAAAAGCAGCGCACGGTCAGCCTGACGGAATTGGGCGGCGAAAGGGTGGAAGAATTACTCCGCCAATACGGGCTGCTGACCGAAGGCAATATGTACGACACTGAAAATGTGTCGCTCGTGCATCACGTGAACCAAGCCTTGCGGGCGCACACCCTGTTCACACGCGATGTTGAATACATTGTCCGGCAGGACAAGATCGTCATTATTGATGAATTCACCGGGCGCATGATGGAAGGCCGGCGCTATTCCGATGGTCTGCATCAGGCCTTGGAAGCCAAGGAACATGTGACGGTCCAGCCAGAAAATCAAACGCTGGCTTCCATCACCTTCCAGAATTACTTCCGGCTTTACCCGAAGCTGGCCGGCATGACCGGCACGGCGGCGACGGAAGCGGATGAATTCGCGGAAATCTACAAGCTGGATGTGGTTGAAATCCCAACCAATGTGCCGGTGGCGCGCAATGATCAGGATGATGAGGTTTATCGTAGCGCCGAGGAGAAATATGAGGCAGTTGCGAAGCTGATTGAAGAAGCGCGCGGGCGCGGCCAACCCTGCCTAGTGGGCACCACCAGCATCGAAAAATCAGAGCTGATTTCGGCGCTACTTAAGAAAAAGAACATTCCGCATCAGGTGCTGAATGCGCGCTACCATGAACAGGAAGCGGAAATTGTGGCGCAGGCCGGGCGCGCCGGTGCGGTGACGATTGCGACCAATATGGCCGGCCGCGGCACGGATATTCAGTTGGGCGGCAATCTGGAGATGCTGGCACGCCAGGAAGCTAAGGCATCCGAAGGGCCGGAGTTTGAAGCGGTGCTTGCGCGCCACAAGACCGAGGTTGATGCGGCGCGGCCCATCGTGCACCAGGCGGGCGGGCTTTTCGTGATTGGCACGGAACGCCATGAAAGCCGGCGGATTGATAACCAGCTGCGCGGCCGTTCCGGCCGCCAGGGGGACCCTGGCGCTTCGCGCTTCTTCCTTTCCTTGGAAGATGATTTGATGCGCATCTTCGGGTCCGACCGGATGGGCGGCATGCTGCAAAAGCTTGGCCTGAAAGAAGGGGAGGCGATTGTCCACCCCTGGATCAACAAGGCCCTGGAACGCGCGCAGAAAAAGGTGGAGGCGCGGAACTTCGACATCCGCAAGAATCTGCTGAAATATGATGATGTGATGAATGATCAGCGCCGGGAAGTTTATGCCCAGCGCCGCGCCTTCATGATGGCGAATGAAGTCGCCGAAACCATCGCGGAAATGCGCGAAGAAACCATCACGGATATCGTGGCGCGCGCCATTCCGGAAAACGCCTATCCCGAGCAATGGGATCTGGAAAAGCTGGATCGTGACGTCAAGGAAATTCTGAACCTTGATCTACCTGTCGCGGATTGGGCGCGGGAAGAAGGCATTGATGATGATGCGGTGCGCGAACGCCTGATGCAGGCGGCGGCGCAGGCCTATGCGTCTCGTGCGGCCAATGTTGGGCCGGATATCATGCGCCAGATCGAAAAATCCCTGCTGTTGCAGATTTTCGATCAATCCTGGAAGGAACATTTGCTTTCGCTGGATCATTTGCGCCAGGGCATCGGGCTGCGCGCCTATGGCCAGCGTGACCCGCTGAATGAATACAAGAGCGAAGCCTTCCGCCTGTTCAATTCCATGCTGGAAAACCTGCGCGAACGCGTGACCAGCCTGCTGCTGCGCATTGAAATCCGCCCAGATGCACCACCGCCCGCGCCGGAAGGGATTGGCGTTTTCGATATGCGCCATCCAGACCCTACGCTCGCGGGCGCCGAGATGATGGAAGTGGATGGGCCGCCCGTTACCGCGCCAATCGGCACGGCAGCGCCGCGTTCCTTACCCGCAGCGGTGGACCCGAATGACCCCAGCACCTGGGCCGGAACACCACGCAATGCACCCTGCCCTTGCGGCAGTGGGAAGAAGTTCAAGGCTTGTCACGGTCGGGTTTGAGGCGTTTTCAAGCCAAGTAGGGATACCGCTGTAAATCCGCGTTGACAGACCTTCAGGCGGACCACTAGCGTTTGTTCGATGGATCAACTTTGCCGCCGCATCGCTAACCGACGCCGTCGCTGCTTTTCAGCGGCGGCTTCCGTGGCTGCGTGCAGACAAGCCCCTCCCCCTGGTGCGTTCCGCCCCCTAGCGGCCCACCCCTGAGGCGGCATCAGCCCGCATCATTGAACCCCCGCAGCCCCTGGCCTCGGGGGTTTTTCTTTGCCCAGATCACAGGAGAACACCATGCAAAACAGCAACTCCGCCCACCCCGATCCTTCACAAGCGTCTGAAGATGCGGGACACAAAACAGTGCGGCGCGCCACCATCGCTGATGCGGTGACCGTCCGCGAACTGACCCGAGCGGCCTACGCGAAGTGGGTGCCCCTCCTTGGGCGCGAGCCGCGGCCGATGACCGCCGACTATGACGGGGCAGTGCGCGACCACCTTATAGACCTGCTGCACGTGGGCGGCGAAGCCGTGGCGCTGATCGAAATGGCGCCAAAGGCTGACCACCTGCTGATCGTCAACGTTGCGGTCGTACCCGGCCAGCAGGGCCAAGGCTACGGCCGCGCCCTGATGGCGCATGCGGAGGGGGTTGCCCGATCCCTTAACCTGAACGAAATGCGACTCTACACAAACGCGCTCTTTGCTGAGAATCTGCGACTCTACAGTCGACTCGGCTACCGGATGGACCGCGAGGAACAGCACCCGCAATTCGGCGTCGCCGTGCATATGAGCAAGCGCCTTAACACCACCGACGCCGCAGGCGATTGGAATGGGGGCGCTGCTTCATAATGGCAGTTTAATGCAACGCCTCCGGATAGCCGAAAAGGCCCACTGATCCGCCCGTATGCATGAAGACGATATTGCTATCAGGGGCGAAATGCCCCTTACGGATCAGGTCTATCAACCCTGCCATGGCCTTACCGGAATAAACGGGATCAAGCAGGATCCCTTCCAATTCCGCTACCAGACGCACGGCTTCCACCATGCCTTGCGTTGCGATGCCATAGCCCTGGCCCACATAATCGCAATTGGCGGCGATATGTTCCGCACTGATCATGCCTGGCAGGCCCAGGTGCTTGGCGGTTTCCTGCGCCAAAGCCAGCACTTTGGCTTCCTGTGGTGCGCGCGGCGCGCTGACCCCAATACCAAGAACGGCTACGCCACTATTCAGCGCGACCATACCAACCACCAGCCCCGCCTGGGTGCCGGCGCTGCCCGTGGCATGAATCACATGATCAATGCGAAGGCAAAGTTCCATCGCCTGACCAAGCAATTCCTGTGCAGCATAAACATAGCCAAGTGAGCCGACCGGGTTCGAACCCCCGCCCGGGATCACATAAGGCCGCTTGCCTTGTGTGCGGAGCTGCGCAGCAAGCGCTTCCATTTCCGCCTGCATATCCGCCCCCGCCGGGCGGTGGCCAATCTCTGCGCCATGCAGCCGGTCCAGCAGTACATTCGCCGATTGGGTATAGGCTTCATCGCGCC
>CAIMVB010000374.1 GCA_903844785.1 uncultured Rhodospirillales bacterium
CTTGGTTGATCAGCCGAGCAATCGGCCAATCACGCGCGCCGTGTAATCCACCACCGGGATGACGCGCCCGTAATTGATGCGTGTGGGGCCGATCACGCCAATGGCGCCAACGATTTTTTCCTGGCCGTTGCGGAAGGGCGCCACCACCACGGACAGCCCGGCGCTATCGAACAGCCCGCTTTCGGCACCGATGAAAATCTGCACGCCTTCACCGCGCTGCGCCAATTCCAGCAGACGCAGCATGGTTTCCTGCGCTTCCAGCCTTTCGAACAGCCGCTGGATTTCCTGCACCTGCGCCGCCTGATCCAAATTCTGCAAAAGCCGCGATTGGCCGCGCAGAATAAGCGACCCGCCACCGCCGCCCGTCCAAGTCGCCAGCCCGGCCGAGATCACCTGCTGCGTCAGCGCATCCAGCGCGGTGCGGTCAGCGGCGATTTCTTCCGCCACATGGGTGCGCGTTTCTTCCAGGGTGCGCCCGGCGAGGCGTGCATTCAGGTAATTCGAGGCTTGGGTCAGCGCGGAAGGCGGCAGCCCCGCGGGCACTTCAATGACGCGGTTTTCCACCTGCCCGCCCTCATGCACCAGCACCACCAAAGCCCGCCCCGGACCAAGGGCTACAAATTCAATATGGCGCACCGGGTTTTCCGTTTTCGGCGCCACCACCAGCCCCGCCGCGCCAGCGAGACCCGAGAGCATCAGCCCCGCTTCGGCAAGTGTTTCCTGCAAGGACCGGCCAGATGCCGCGCAGCGCGCCGCAATCGCATCCCGGTCATCCTCCCCCAAAGCGCCAAATTCCAACAGGCCATCCACGAAAAGCCGAAGTCCGCGTTCCGTGGGCAGGCGCCCGGCGGATGTATGCGGCGCGTAAAGCAGCCCAGCATCTTCCAGATCCGCCATGGCGTTGCGGATAGTGGCCGGCGAAAGCCCCAGCGGCAGGCGGCGGGACAGGGTCCGGGACCCCACGGGTTCCCCGGTTGCGACATAGGTTTCCACCAATTCGCGCAGAATCAGCGCCGAACGGCTATCCAGCCCGGCAGCGGAGGGCAGCCCCGGCGTCAGCATCGCGGGCGTATGGGTCACGGGTTGTGGTCCCGATTTGTCATGGGCCGAGTATGGGGCCTGGGCCGGGCGCGTCAACGGGTTCGCAAGCGGGGTGGCCTTGTGCTAACCGCCCCGCCATGAACAGACCATCAGGACGCGCCCCCGGGGCGCTTCGCACCGTCTCCATCCAGCCCGGCGTCGCCCGCCATGCGGAAGGCTCCTGCGTTATTCGCATGGGCCTGACCGAGGTGCTGTGCACCGCAAGCGTTGAAGGCAAGGTCCCGCCCTTCCTGCGTGGGCAGGGCCAGGGCTGGGTCACGGCGGAATACGGCATGCTGCCGCGCGCCACCCATACGCGCGGGGACCGCGAAGCCGCACGCGGCAAGCAATCTGGCCGCACGCAGGAAATCCAGCGCTTGATCGGGCGGTCCTTGCGCGCGGTCACGGATTTAAAGGCGATGGGCGAGATGACCATCACGCTGGATTGCGATGTGCTGACCGCCGATGGCGGCACGCGCTGCGCTTCCATCACCGGCGCCTGGGTGGCGCTGCATCTGGCCTTTGAACATTGCAAGCGCATGAACATCATCACGCGCAATCC
>CAIMVB010000375.1 GCA_903844785.1 uncultured Rhodospirillales bacterium
GGCGGATGATGTTGCCTTCATGGAAGGCCGACGGAATCTACCTGCATTGAAATCCAGCAAGGCCGGCGCAGTAGTGATTGAGCCAGCTTTCGTAGCTCAGGCACCGCCGGGCTGTGTGGTGCTGGAAGCGGCGGCACCGCAGGCGGGTTTCATTCGCATTGCTGGTCTGTTCCACCCAGCGCGACAGCCAAAGCCCGGCATCCACCCAAGCGCGGTGATCGCCGCGGATGCGATCATCGGCCCGGACTGTGAAATCGGTGCCTTTGTTTTCATCGGCGCGGGGGCCGAAATTGGCGCGGGCTGTATTCTCGAAAACCACGTCTCCATCGGTGCGGGCTGCAAGCTTGGCGCGCATGGGCGCATTCATGCCCACGCCAATATGGAATATTGCCTAGCCGGGGATCATGTTGTGCTGCATCCGGGCGCACGCATCGGCAATGAAGGCTTCGGTTTCATCACCACCGCTGAGGGCAAGCATGTTACGATGCCCCAACTTGGCCGGGTGATTATTGGCGACGGGGCGGAGATCGGCGCAGGTAGCTGCATTGATCGCGGCGCGGGTGGCGATACGGTGATCGGACCCGGCGCGCGGATAGATAATCTGGTGCAGATCGGCCACAATGTGACCATTGGACGCGGCGCCGTGATTGTCGCCCAGGTGGGTATTTCAGGGTCCGCCAATATTGGCGATTATGCCGTAATTGCGGGTCAGGCGGGTGTAGCGGGGCATCTCAGCATCGGTGCAAAGGCGCGCGTGGGCGCGCAGGCGGGGGTCATGAATGATGTCCCCGCCGGGACCGATGTTGTGGGCAGCCCGGCCTGGCCGGCAAAGGAAACCTTGCGCGCATTCGCGCGCCTGCGTCGGATGGCGGCGACAAAGGGAAATGAAAAAGCGGGCTGAAGAACATGTCTGAGGAAAACACCACACCCACTGATATTGGCGTTATTGATATCGCCAAGATTATGCATGCGATCCCGCATCGCTATCCTTTCCTTTTGGTGGATCGGGTGGTGGATCTGGTGAAAGATGAAAGCTGCATCGGCATCAAGAACGTCACCATCAACGAGAATTTCTTCCAGGGCCATTTCCCCACCATGCCGGTGATGCCCGGCGTGCTGATCATTGAATGCATGGCACAAACGGCAGCGGTGCTGGTGGTGGAAACTTTGGGGCCTGATTCGGCTGGCAAACTGGTTTATTTCATGACCATTGATAATGCGAAATTCCGCAAGCCTGTGGTGCCCGGCGATCAGATGCGCGTGCATGTCAAAAAGGAACGCCAACGCGGCAATATCTGGAAATTCTCCGCCGAGGCCAAGGTGGATGGCAAGGTGGTGGCAGAGGCGACCTATGCCGCCATGATCCTGGACCGCTGAGCATGACCGAGATTCACGCGACCGCCGCAGTGTCGCCTTCTGCAAAGATCGGCGCGGGTTGCAAGATTGGCCCTGGCTGCGTCATTGGCCCCGATGTGGTGCTGGAAGATGGCGTGGAACTCATCGCCCATGTGGTAGTGGATGGGCATACGCGCCTTGGTGCCGGGGTGAAGGTATTTCCCTTCGCCACCATCGGCATGGCGCCGCAGGATTTGAAATACAAGAATGAACCAACGCGCTGTGAGATCGGCGCGCGCACGCAAATTCGTGAACACGCCACCATCCATCGCGGCAGTGTCGGTGGCGATGGTGTGACGCGCGTTGGCGCAGATTGCCTGATCATGGCGGTCGCGCATGTCGCGCATGATTGCCATTTGGCGGATCGTGTGATCCTGGCCAATAACGTCATGCTGGGCGGGCATGTAGAAATCGCCGATACAGTTTTTGTCGGTGGCGGCACAGCCATTCATCAATTCGTGCGCATCGGCCGCCAAGCAGTGATTGGCGGCATGAGCGGGATTGAGGCGGATGTCATCCCCTATGGTTCCGCCATGGGTAATCGCGCACGGTTGATTGGGCTTAACCTGATCGGACTGAAGCGACGCGGCTTTTCGCGCCCGGAAATCCACGCGCTGCGCGGCGCCTTTCGCTTGATTTTCCGTGAACCGGGCGTTTTCAATGAAAGGCTTGAAGAAGCCGAACGCCGCTTTGCGGATGACAAAAATGTGCAGGAAGTGCTGCATTTCATCCGCAATACTTCTCGCCGCGGGCTCTGCAAGGCGGGACGCGGGGGCGATGATATGGATGATGAAGCGGAATGAGAACCCTCGGCTGCTGCGCGCTTAGGGGCTGAGGCCGCTTATGGCAGAACCCCTCGGCGTAGTCGCGGGCGGGGGCACCCTGCCGCTTCGGGTGATGCAGGCGGCGTCCGCCATGGGGCGTCCCGTGCATGTGGTAGTGCTGGAAGGCCATGGCGATCCCGCTGCCTATGTCGGGCAATCCCATGTGACCTTGCGCTGGGGCTTGGCCGCGCAAATGCTGTCTTGGCTGAGGCAGAACGGCGTGCGGGAAATTGTGCTGGCGGGCAATGTGACGCGACCTTCTTTGCTGTCACTAAGGCCCGATGCGGCTTCGATGAAGTTGATTGGGCGCATTGGCCGTGCGGCCTTCAATGGCGATGATTCCATTCTGCGCGCCGTGATGAAGGTTTTGGCCGAAGAAGGGTTTGAAGTGGTGGGCGCGCAAGCCCTGCTTGCCGGGCTATTGCCTCAGGCGGCGCTGCTCGGTGGCCCCATGCCGGATGACATTGCACGCACCGATATCGCGCGCGGCATTGCTGTGTGCCATGCGCTGGGCGCGGTGGATGTCGGGCAATCGGTAGTGGTGCAGCAAGGCTTGGTGCTAGGCGTCGAAGCCATTGAAGGCACGGATGCGCTGATCCTGCGCGCGGGCGCTTTGAAGCGCGAAGGCCCCGCCCCCATACTGGTGAAAACACCAAAACCCGCACAATCCCATCTAGCCGATTTGCCCACCATTGGCCCAAAAACCGTTGAGAACGCGCGCGCTGCCGGGCTTCGTGGCTTGGCCTTTCAGGCGGGGGGGACCATTCTATTGGAACGCGAAACCACGATCGCGGCGGCGGAAGCGGCTGGGATTTTCCTGCTGGCTTTCGATCCCGCTGACTACAACAAAGGAGAACAAACATGAGCCAAGGGCGCTTTCTGCATACCATGCTCCGCGTGGGCAATCTGGAACGCAGCGTTGATTTTTATACCAAGCTGCTCGGCATGAAGGAATTGCGCCGGCGCGATGTGCCGGATGGCAAATATACGCTGGTTTTTGTGGGCTATGCCGGAGAGGAAACTGGCGCTGGCGTGATCGAACTTACCTATAATTACGGTGTAGAGAAATACGAACTCGGCACTGCTTTTGGGCATCTCGCGGTCGGTGTGCCGAATGTAACCGCCACCTGCGATACGCTGCGCGCCGCGGGCGTGAAGATCACGCGCGAACCGGGTCCGGTGAAATTCGGCACCACCGTGATCGCCTTTATCGAAGACCCGGACGGCTACAAGATTGAACTGATTGAAAGGGCGTGATCCGCCGTAGCGGATCAGCTTATTGGTCACAAAAAACCGCGCGGGGTTGCCCCGCGCGGTTCTTGTTTGAAGGCAAAACTTCAGCCGATGCGTTCGCCATGCAGGGCGACATCAAGCCCTTCGCGCTCTTCTTCCTCAGTCACCCGCAGTCCCACAATGACATCGGTGATCTTGAGCAGGATCCAGGTAGCAATCGCCGTATAGGCCATGGTGGCGGCAACCGCGATCATCTGCTTGATGAACTGATCCATCCCGCCGGAGAGCCCTTCCGGCACCGCTGTGGTTGCCGACAAAGGCCCATAGGCCAGGAAGCCCACCATCAGCGCGCCAACAATGCCGCAAATCCCATGCACGCCGAAAGCATCCAGGCTGTCATCGTATTTCAGCGCGTGCTTGAGGATCGTCGCCCCCCAGTAGCCCGCCACACCGGCAACCAAGCCGATGATCAGCGCGCTACCCGGCAGCACGAAGCCAGCGGCAGGCGTAATCGCCACCAACCCTGCCACCGCGCCAGAAATAGCACCCAGCACCGAAGGCTTACCCTTGCCGATCCATTCCGCGAGCGTCCAGGAAAGAACCGCCGCCGCCGCGCCGATTTGCGTGACCAGCATCGCCATGCCCGCACGACCGCCTGACGAACCCAAGGCAGAGCCGGCATTGAAGCCAAACCAGCCCACCCAGAGTAGCGCAGCCCCGATCACCGCCAGGCCCAGATTGAAGGGAGATAGATTTTCTGTCCCGTAGCCAATCCGCTTGCCCAGCACCAGCGCAGCGACAAGGCCCGCCACGCCCGCATTGATATGCACCACGGTGCCGCCAGCAAAATCCAGCGCGCCGAGTTCAAAAATCCAGCCATTCGGATGCCAGACCCAATGCGCGATCGGCGAGTAGACCAGCAAAGTCCAAAGCCCAATAAATACCAGCAGGGCAGAGAACTTCATCCGATCCGCAACCGCGCCCGTGATCAGCGCCCCGGTGATAATGGCAAAGGTCATCTGGAAGGTCAGGAAGATGGATTCAGGAATGGTGGTGGCAACC
>CAIMVB010000376.1 GCA_903844785.1 uncultured Rhodospirillales bacterium
CGCCTTGGCGGCTTATGAAGGCACCATGCTTTTTGTCTCCCACGATCGGCATTTTCTGGCCGCGCTTTCCAACCGCGTCTTGGAATTAACGCCGGAAGGTATCCATGATTTCGCCGGTGGCTACACGGAATATGTGGCGCGCACCGGCCAGGAAGCCCCTGGCCTGCGCAGCTAGAAAACCTTTCGCGCGAAGGGTACGCGCCTTATTCCACCCTGATCTTGCCGGCGCGCGCAATCGCGCCGAAGACCTCACGCTCCTCGCGGATGAAGGTAAGCATTTCAGCCGGCGTGGTGATGCGCGGTGAGGCGCCAAGGTCGCGGATGCGGTTGGCGATGGCGTCTTCGCGGAGCGCCTGATTGATCACGCTGTTGAGCTTTTGAATGATGTCTTCTGGCGTACCCTTGGGCGCAATGAAAGCATACCAGGCGACCCATTCACGCTCATCCAAGCCAAGCTCCATCATGGTCGGCACGCCAGGCAACCGATCAGACCTTTCGCGGCCCGTCATCGCCAAAGCGCGCAAGCGACCACCCGCGATATGCCCGCCACTGGCGCCAAGGCTGTCCACGGTAATCGGCACCTCATTGGCAATTACCGCAGTCAAGGATTGCACCGTGCTGCGATAGGGCACGCCCGGCATATCAATCTTATGGCGCAGCCTGGCTTCTTCCGCGACCAGATGCGGAATGCTGCCCGAGGAGGGATTGCCATAACGCCATACGCCTGGCTCCGCACGGGCACGCGCGATGAATTCCGGCATAGTCTGGAAAGGTTGTGACGGGTTCACCAACCAAACAAGCGGCGAGGTTACCGCCACGGAAATGGAAGCGAATTCTTCCACCGGATCAAACGGCATATTGGGATAGATGCTGCTACCGATGGAAATCGCCCCGATATGGGCGAACATGAAGGTATTGCCATCGGGCCTGCTGCGCTGAAGATCCTGCATGCCGATAATGCCATTCGCACCTGGCTTGTTTTCCACCACCACCGGCTGGCCAAGCAATTCGCCAAGCCGAGGTGCGAGGATGCGCGCATAAACTTCATATCCACCGGCGGC
Source organism: uncultured Rhodospirillales bacterium (assembly GCA_903844785.1). Taxonomy (GTDB): domain Bacteria; phylum Pseudomonadota; class Alphaproteobacteria; order Acetobacterales; family Acetobacteraceae; genus Neoroseomonas. The sequence goes on from CAIMVB010000376.1 coordinate 1,062, forward strand.
GCTGGGGACGATCAGACGGAGCGGACGGTTCGGCCAATCACGGCTTTGGGCCAAAACAGGTGGCGCGGCCAAAAGGCCAAGCGCGGCGCGGCGTGTGATGCGCATGGTTGTGTTCACTCCCCCTAAAATAACGTCACGAGCGGGTTGCCCATGCGTTTTCATGATCAAGGTTATTCATCCTTCGCCGCGGACAGCAAGCGCGGAATGGCCGCCTTGCATCATGACGGCGAAAGCCCCGCAAGCCTTGCCGCGCGCCGTGCATTGGCCAATTCATCACGCAAAAAACGCGCAAAGCCATCTGGTGTGCGTTGTTCCGGGCCTGCCAAAATGGCGCCCACTTCATTAATGCGTGATTGTGTCGCAGCTTCATCCAGCACTGCCGCCAATGCGGCATGGAGCTTGGCAATAATTTCAGTCGGCGTCGCCGCTGGCGCCAATACGCCGCCGTAACTCCCGGCGGTGAAATTAGGCAGACCCGCTTCGATGAAGGTCTGCACACCCGGCAGACGCGGGGATCTTGCCTGAGTTGCGATGGCGATAATGGGCGCCTTGCCATCCTGATGCAGCGGTAGGGCTGAGGGCAATTCCACCATCCCGGCATCAACCGTGCCGCTGATCAAATCCGCGACCATGGCGCTACCGCCACGATAGGGCAC
>CAIMVB010000377.1 GCA_903844785.1 uncultured Rhodospirillales bacterium
CCACCGGTCCATCCTACCGCCCCAACACCCCCCGCACCGTTTCAATCGGCATCAGCATCACCCGCTCCCCGAGCGGCGATCTGACAAACCCATGCGCCTCGTAAAACCGCGCCGCATCCTCATCAATCGCATGCGCCACAACGCCGCGCACGCCAGCGATTTCGGAAGCCGCAAGGCAGCGCCGCAGCGCATCGGCCAATAGCGCCGAACCCAAGCCGCGCCCGCGCCATGCGGCATCAACCGCCAGCCGGCCAATCAGCAACAGCGGCACCGCATCGGGCATGCCGCGGCGCAGCTTTGCCGAAGGCAGCGCCTGGCGTTGTTCCAGCGCGGTCGAGATCGAAAAATACCCCACCACGCGCCCCGGCGCGTCCGAAGGGCAAACCACATAGGTCCGCGCGGAAAGCCCTTCGCTCGCCCGCGCCCTGTCCCGCAGCCAGGCGTCGAGCGAATGGTGAAGGCCATTCGAAAAGCCGGAACAATCATGCGCGGCGCTCAGCGGTTCCGGCGCGCGCAATAAGGGCGCGGCAGCCCTCACGCCTCCCAAGGTGCTTTCCGGTTGAGCCTTGCGCGGGCCTTGGCGGAAGGCGCGGGCGGCGCATCCAGCAGCTTCAGAAAACGCGCATGGGCTTCGTCATCCAGGAAGAAGCTGCGCTGATCCAGAAGCCTCTCCAACGCCTCATGCCGCGCGCTTTCCAGCATGAATTCAGAAAGCTTCTGCCCATGCATGGCGGCGGCGCGGTTGAACAGCGCCTTGGTCTCGGCCGAGGCGCGGATTTGGATGACATCATCCTTCGGGCGGGCGGAAGCGGGCATGGCGAATACCTGAATGGTAGGCGCTTAAACTAGAATTTGTATGGCTCTTGTCAATACAAATCGGGGCGCGGGCTAGGCCCGCTCCGTCGGGTCCCCCTCCCCCACCGCTGCCACCGGCCCGGCCAGCCCGGCATCGCGCAAGCTCCGCAGCGCTGCCATATCGCCCGCGCCAAAGCCGCGCCGCGCCGCGTCAGCCAAAGCCAGGCGCCGCAAGGCATCATCGCTCAGCACCGGGCAATCGGGCAGTAAGGCCGCGGCATCAGCAAGCTTACCCGTGCAATGCAGCAGCACATCGCAGCCCGCCGAAAGCGCGGCACCGGCCAGGTCATTCGCCATGCCGGCCAATGCGCCCATCGCCAAATCATCCGTGATCAGCACGCCATCAAAACCAATCTCGCTCCGGATCACGTTTTGAATGACGAAGGGGGAGAGTGTCGCGGGCAGGCGCGCATCCCAAGCCTCATACAAAACATGCGCTGTCATGGCCCAGGCGCCACTGCCGGCCAGCGCCTGGAAGGGCGCGATATCGGCGGCGAGCGCGGCTGCATCCACAGCAACGCGCGGCAATTCATGATGGCTATCGGCCAAAGCACGACCATGGCCAGGGATATGCTTGATCACCGGAATGCAGCCGGCCGCTTGCAGCCCTGCGATGCAGGCCGCGCCCAGCCGAGCGATCTCATTCGGATCAGCGCTGAAGGCGCGATCACCAATCACCTGATGCGCGCCTGGCAGCCGCAAATCCAGAACCGGCGCGCAGACAACATCAAGCCCGGCATCACGGCACATGCGCCCAAGCAGCAGCGCATTGGCGCGTTGCGCCATTTCAGGCAGCGCTTCAAACCGCGCGGCGGCGGGGAAGGCTTCCCAATGCGGCGGCTTCAACCGCGCAACGCGCCCGCCTTCCTGGTCAATCAAAATCGGCGCGGCTTCGCCCAGCACATCGCGAATCTCAGCCGTCAGCGCGCGTAATTGCGCTGGGTCTTGGATATTGCGCGCGAAGAGAATGGCGCCCAATGGCGGGCACTTCCGCCAAAGCGCGGCTTCCTCAGCACTCAGGCGCGGCCCGGCCAGGCCAAGTATCACAGCACGCGGCGGCGCCATCAGGCTCAGCCGCCAATCACGGTGCAGGGAATGCTGCGGCCCTTCATTTCTTCACAAAAGGCGCGCGCGGTGGCCGCATCGGCAAAACCACCGGTGCGGATGCGATACAGCGGCGTCTGTCCTTCCCGTTCAAAGGGCGTCAGCGTGACCCGCCGATTGCCCAGGAATTCCGGGGCGCGGCGCTGCAGGCGCTGCCATTCCGCTTGCGCCCCCGCTTCCGAGGGCAGTGCCCCCAATTGCACCTGCGCCCGGCCATTCGGGACTGGGGCGAAGCGGTTCGCGGCCTGTGGTACCGGGGCTGGCAAGTTTGGCGCATTCAGTGCGGAAGCAGTTCCTGCCGGGGCGTTATGGGGCGTATTTGCGGGCGGTGCACCCGCGGCCGCCGGGGCACCATTGCGCGGCGCGGCGGCTTGAGGGGCGGCTGGCGCTGGCGCGGCTGGGCCCGGCGCCACAACGGCCGGGGGCGGCGCATTGCGGGCGGCTTCCTGCGCGGCACGTTCGGCCAATTGCGCGCGTAATTGATCCACACGGGGGTTTTCCGCCTCTGGCGCCAATCCGCCCGAAGCCTGGGCGCGCGGGCCGCGATTGCGGTCAAAAATCAGTTCATCCTGATTGGGGACGCGCAAGCCGCCGGGATTATCGGGCCGCACCTTGATAGGCCGCGCATCGGCCTCAATCAACGGGGCCTGGCGGCCGCCACCGCGCGTGAATCCCCAAACCAGCGCCGCAATCACGGCGCCCACGGCCAGCACGCTGCCCGCGATGATAATCATGCGCCAAGGCGGGCCATCGCCCCCTTTGCGGCGAAGCCTATAGGCCGGAACTGGAACTTCCCTCACGCCTATCCCCCGATCGGCGCTGGAATAATGTCAGCGCATTTCCTCGACCGGCGTCACCCCCATGACGCCAAGGCCGGAACGAATGACACTTGCCGTAGCCGCCACCAGCGCAAGCCGGGCGGCCGTGGCGCCCGGTTCATCCTCTCGGATGAAGCGGAGCGTCGAGTCTTCGCGGCCTCGATTCCACAATACATGAAAATCGGCCGCCAAGTCATGAAGGAAAAACGCGATTCGGTGCGGTTCACGCGCCATTGCGGCGGCTTCCACCACGCGCGGCCAGGAAATCAGCCGCCGGATCAGGTCCAACTCCGCCTTGTCCCGCAAATGCTCAAGCGGCGCGGCGGTAAGCGCGGCGCCGCTGGGCTCACCCGCCTGGCGGAGGACGGAACGGCAGCGGGCATGGGCGTATTGCACGTAAAATACCGGGTTCTCGCGGGTTTGTTCCACAACCTTGTCCAGGTCGAATTCCATCTGCGCGTCGGATTTGCGCGTCAGCATGGTGAAGCGCACCGCATCGCGGCCCACTTCTTCGATCAAATCGCGCAGCGTCACATAAGTCCCGGCGCGCTTGGACATGCGCACGGGCTCACCGGCCTTCATCACATGCACAATCTGACAGAGCACAACTTCCAAGGGCACGCGCCCATCGGATAGCGCCTTCACGGCAGCCCCCATGCGGGAGACATAGCCGCCATGATCTGCGCCCCAAACATCAATCAGCAGATCATAGCCGCGCTTCAGCTTATCCGCATGGCAGGCGATGTCATTGGCGAAATAGGTGTTGGAGCCATCAGATTTCTTGAGCGGGCGATCCACATCATCGCCAAACCCCGTTGACCGGAACAGCAATTGCGGGCGCGGTTCCCAATCATCTGGCGTCTTGCCCTTGGGCGGTTCCAGAACGCCTTCATAAAGCAAGCCCTTGGCTTCAAGTGCTGCAATCGCGGCATCCGTTGCATTCGCTTCCACCAGCGCGCGTTCAGAAAGGAACACTTCCTGCGTGACGCCAAGCAATTCCAGATCCTCACGGATCGCGATCATCATCATCGCAACGGCACGCTCCCGCGCCATATCCAGCCAGGCGCGATCCACGAACCAGCCAAGCTCCAGCGCGCTGGCCACACCAGCTGCGGCCTGTGCGGCGCTGGGTGTGCCTTCAATGCGTTGCGGCGCAAGTGATGCCCCGTGATGCTCGGCCAAAGCTTCGCCTACCGCGACCAGGTAATCACCACGATATTGCAGCGTCACGCCAAAGCGGTGTTCCACCTGTTCGGCGGTCCATTCCTCAAGATTGGGCTCGATCACACGCAAATAACGCCAATATGCCGCCCAACCCAAGGCCGCGACCTGCGCGCCGGCATCATTCACATAATATTCCTTGGTGACGGCAAAGCCGGCCTTGCCGAGCAGATTGGCCAAAGCATCCCCCACCACCGCGCCGCGGCAATGCCCGACATGCATCGGCCCCGTTGGATTGGCCGAGACATATTCCACATTGACGCGCCGCCCCGCGCCAATGGCGCTATCGCCATAGGCCTCCCCGGCGCCCAGCATCACCGTGATCTGCCCCGCCAGATGGCTTTCCTTGAGCCGCAAATTGACGAAGCCCGGCCCCGCCGCTTCAGCCGCCTCAACCACCGGCAGCGCCGCGAGTTTTTCCACCAGCGCAGCGGCAATCTTCGCCGGCGGCAGGCGCGCGGGCTTGGCAATCACCAAGGCGGCATTGGTTGCCATATCGCCATGCGCGGCCTCACGCGGGGGTTCCACCTGCACGCGCGCCAGCACATCGGCGGGCAAATCAGGATAAAGTGCGGTCAGCGCCGCGCGCACCTGTTCCGCCATGGCGGTGAAAATATTCTGGGTCATGGAAATCTCAGCCTGAAATATCGGGGTCGGTCATGCGCCGGTGTTCTTCCAGCGCGAAGCGGTCTGTCATGCCGGCGATATAATCGCAAACCACCAGCGCGGCTTGGGCGGAACCTGCTTCCCCGGCGCGGGCGCGCCAGAGAGGCGGCAGCATGGCCGGCCCGCCATGCAGCAGGCTGAACAGCACCTGCACCACGCGCTTCGATTTCGCCATGGTGCGATTGACGCGCCAATGCCGATACATGCGCTGGAACAGAAACTCACGAATGGCCAGGTTGGCGCGCGCCATATCCTCAGAAAACACCACCATGGGCCGGTCAGCGGCGCGAATATCAGCCACCGTCGCGGGTTTCAGCGTGGCAAGGCGCCGCGTTGCCTCGGCAGCCACATCGCCCACCATGCGGTTGATCACGCGGCGGATCATCTCAGGCGCCAGGCGCTCCGTGACCGCATCCGGCGAAGCGGCACGCGCGGCGGCCAAAGCCTCACCAATCACCGGCAGGGCGCCAACCTCATCCAAGGTGAACAAGCCAGCGCGCAACCCATCATCCAGATCATGGTTGTTATAGGCGATATCATCCGCGATGGCGGCGATCTGCGCCTCGGCCGAGGCATAGCTCGTCAAATCCAGCGCGTGGCGCGCATCATATTCGGCAATATAGGGCGATGGCCGGCGCAAGGGGCCGTTGTGTTTGGCGAGCCCTTCCAAGGTTTCCCAGGTCAGATTCAAACCATCAAACCCGGCGTAACGGGTTTCGAGTTGCGTCACGACGCGGAGCGACTGCGCATTATGGTCAAACCCGCCATAGGGCTTCATCGCCGCATTCAGCGCATCTTCCCCGGCATGGCCGAAGGGCGGATGCCCCAGATCATGCGCAAGCGCCAGCGCCTCGGCCAAATCCTCATCCAGGCGCAAAAGTCGCGCGATGGACCGCGCAATCTGCGCCACTTCAATGGAATGGGTCAGGCGCGTGCGGAAATGATCACCTTCGTGATAGATAAACACCTGCGTCTTGTATTGCAGGCGCCGAAAGGCCGTGGCGTGGATGATACGGTCCCGGTCCCGCTGAAAGGGTGACCGCGCATCGCCGCCCGCTTCTGGGTGAAGCCGGCCACGAGATGTCTCCGGCAGCACCGCATAGGGGGCCAGGTTCATGAGGAGAGCCGCCTTTGGGGCAAGATCATCGCGGCAATGGCGGAGGCGGGCATGGAAAGACTGGGTTTCCGTCTGCAAATGAAGGAAATGCGCTTTACCACCCGCGCCGCGCGCGCCGCAACGTTTGGTGATTGGAAGCGGCGAGCAAACTGCCTATGTTAATAACCAAGGAGTCCCCACCATGCCGGATGGCAGCACCAGCCCCGCCCCGTTTCGCGTCACCCCCCGTGCGGCGGCGCAAATCGCCGATATCGCCGCCCGCGAAGGTCGCCCGGATGCTGGGCTCAGGCTGGCCGTGGAAGCGGGCGGCTGTTCCGGCTTTCAATATAAATTCGGCCTGGAAGATGTGGCGGCGGCGGATGATCTCGTAATTGGTGAAGGCAAGGGCCGGGTTTTCGTGGACCCTGTCTCGCTTGATCTACTGATGGGCGCTGAATTGGATTGGGCGGAAGCGCTGATTGGCGCGCATTTCGCCATCAATAACCCGCAGGCGAGCTCCGGCTGCGGCTGCGGTTCTTCCTTCGCGATCGGCTGATCCCCTGCTCCGCATTGTTACCTTCAACGTCAATTCCATCCGTGCGCGCGCGGCCCATGTCGCGCGCTTTCTGGAACGGCAAAAGCCCGATTTGGTGTTTTTGCAGGAAACCCGCTGCACGGCGGAACAAGTGCCGGCGATGGAATTCGCGGGGCTTGGCTACAAGACCCATGCGGTGGGTCAGACTGGCGGGCGCAATGGTGTGGCTGTGCTATCGCGCATCCCGTTTGAGGTTCTGGCCGAAGCACTCCCCGGCGATGCCGAAGATACCCAGGCGCGCTATATCGAAGTGGCGGCGGCGGGCATCCGCGCGGCGGGGATCTATTTGCCCAATGGCAATTCGGGCGGCGAAGCGGGCTTTGCCTATAAGCTTGCCTGGATGGACCGGCTGCGGGCTTTGGTGGCTGAAAGGCTGGATGCCTTCACCCCCTTCGCGGTGCTTGGCGATTACAATGTCTGCCCAACCGAAGCCGACCTTGCCCCCGGCGCCCTGCCGGCCACCGATGCGCTGGTCCATCCCGAAAGCCGGGCGCGCTACCGCGCACTGGTACATTTGGGGATGACGGATGCGCTCCGCGCACTCCACCCATCGGAAACGCTCTACACATATTGGGATTACGGCGCGGCCTTTGAAGCCAATCGCGGCCTTCGTATTGATCACGCCCTGCTCAGCCCTGAATTGGCCGAAAGGCTGGAAGCCTGTGAGGTTGATGTAGCGCCGCGCGCTGAGGCGCAGCCTTCGGATCACACGCCCCTGATCGTCACCCTGCGAGACGCGTAAGGCTCAGCTCAGCGCAGCGTGCGCCCTTGTCCCGCCTGGGCAACGACAAGCGGGCGGCCCACGAGCCCAATGGGGGCGGAGCGATAGGCATCAAGCCCGCGCCCGGGCGAAGCCCCGCCCATACCCCCTGCATTGCCGCCTTCAAGCGGGATGATCCGCGCCCGTTCCGCCCGGTTGCTGAGCGAAATCCCCGCCGAACTGGCCAGCCCCACATTGCCCCAACCGCCGCGCAGCCGCGCCAGCGCCATCGCCTCGGCGGAAGCATCCCCGGCATTGCGCGCTTCCTGTTCCCAGGCCGCCAGCACCTTTGCCCGGTAGGGCGCCGCCCTTTCGGGGGTTTGCGAATGGTAATGCCCCGCCGCCTGGCGCCAATCCGCCCGCCCGCCATTCAATTCTGTCAGGAAGCGCGCGGCATATTGCGCATTGGTCAGCGGGTCGAAGGCTTGCTCAAGAGACGTAAAGGCATTGGGGTGATGATGCAGGTTCACCTGCATGCAGCCGACATCAATGATCCGCACACCACGGGCCTGCAATTGCCGGACATGGGCAATGGCTGCCTCTCGTGTTGGGAAAAATTTGCCCTCCCCCTCTGCGTTTATTGTCCAGGGCCAGGGGGCGAATTGGCCGGTTTCGGGATCGCGCCGGCCAGATTCAACCCGGCCAATAGCCTGCAACAGCCCGCGCGGTAGATTTGCGCTTCTTTCAGCCTCGGCAATGGCGGCGCGGCATAAATGGCCTTCGCTATAGCCCCTACCCGGCATGAGTTGGGCCTTGGCCGCACCAAAACACAGACCCAAGCCCGTAAACAGCACAAGGGCGGCAGCAAAAGGCGATATCCGAAGGCGTGCTGGGGTGCGGGCTGGCTTCATACGAAAGCAAGCGCAAGCCGCATGCCAGATTTATTGTCTTACACCAGAGATTACGCAAGAAAACTGCTGGTTGATATTGCAAAAGGTCATTTTGCTGCGCTGCAAAAAAATATCTTGCAAAGGTGAAGGGGGGCACCTATATGCGGCGCGTACGGCGGTTTCCGCTGTACATTCTTGGACGTTTCCTCCCTAAACTTGGCGGTGTCTTCGGGCACCGCCCTTTTTTTGCCTGCCGTCAGGCGCTTGGGTGCAGGAACTGCCAATCCACCCGCGCTAGCCCTTCCATCAAGCCGGTCATATCCCGCCGGAGCGGCCCAAAGCCCGGCAGGCGTTCGATCCGGGCCTCATCCATATAAAGGCTACGCGCCACTTCAATCTGCAGGGCATGGGCGGCTTCCCTCGGCCGGCCGTAATGGCGGGTCACGAAGCCCCCAGCATAAGGGTCATTGCGCCGTACCTTATAGCCAAGGCCGAGAAGGCTTTCTTCCACGAGACGGGTCGCGCGCGGGGTGCAGGCGGTGCCATGCGCATCACCCAGGACAAAATGGGGCGGATTGGCCAAATGGGCCGGGTGCGCCGGCATGGAATGGCAATCAATCAGCAGGCAATAGCCAAAAAGCGCCCGCGTTTCGGCAATCAACGCGGCCAGGGCCGTATGATAAGGCTCCCAACAACTGCGGATACGCGCCTCGGCCTCAGCGAAGCTGAGTTTTCGCCGGTAGATATTCTCCCCCCCGGTTACGATCCGCGCCAAAGTGCCAAGGCCGGCCTGGACCCTTGGGCTCGCGCTATTGACCCAGGGCGGCAGGGGTTCAGCGAACATCCCTGGGTCCAATTCCCAGGCTTCCCGGTTCACATCGCACCAAACCCTTGGAAAATTGGCCGAAATCAACGGCGCACCCAGATTGGGCGCCGCGCCGAAAAGCTCATCTACAAAGGAATCCTCGCTGCGGCGCAGCGCGAGCGGATCAAGCCGGGCATCGATGAACAATTGGTCCGGATATTGCTGTCCCGAATGGGGGGAAGCGAAGACCAGGGGAATGGTCTGTCGCCCCGGCCGCATGATGCGAAACGGCTCGTCCAGGGCGGGCATGCAGGCGGCTTGCGTAGGGGAATTCATGGAATGGCACACAGAACCACAGGCGGGAAATTCTGTCACCTGAACTTCCATTCGATGATCTTTAGTTATGATTAGCGTTGGTTAGTCTTTGCGGGTTATAGGGGGAGTCATGGCGCGCAAGGCAAGAGGCTCACAAAGCGGGGGCGACCTGATCGTCGTCCGCAGGGAGGAAGGCGGCGGGCACGCGCATCATGGCGGGGCCTGGAAGGTGGCCTATGCCG
>CAIMVB010000378.1 GCA_903844785.1 uncultured Rhodospirillales bacterium
CAAGGGCTGCAAGCCTGGCCGAGAGTTCCTCGGCCGAGGCCCGCGCGAGGATCGCCATCCAGCCTTGCCGTTGTGTCGTGGGGGAGGGGGTTTTTGTCTGGGTCATATCACTTGTCTAGACCTATAGACAGGATCCATGCCCTGGTGCAATACGGATATGTCATGGATTTGCTGGGTCATGGTTGAAACTTTAATGACAAAGGATGCTCTGGCGCGGGGCGCCGGGGTGGCGTTGTGGCGCCAGATCGCTCTGGCGTTGGAAGCGGATATTGCGGGAGGCAAGCGCCAACCCGGCGAAAGGCTGCCCACAGAAGCGGTGCTGACCGAGCGTTTCGCCGTCAATCGCCACACGGTCAGGCGGGCGCTGGAAGAATTGGAAGCGCGCGGCATTATTCGCGTGGAACAGGGGCGTGGCGCTTTTGTTGCCGAAGATGTGCTGGATTATCCGCTTGGGCCGCGCACGCGTTTTTCTGAGACGATTCGCCGGCAGAATCGTGAAGCCGCAGGGCGTGTTTTGCAGATTTCTGAAATTGCCGCGGATGCCCAGGTGGCGGCGGGTTTGCGCATTCGGCGCGGGCGCCCGGTGCTGCGTGTTGCGCGGCTTGGGCTTGCCAATGCCAGGCCGTTGGTCCTGGGGCTGCACCATTTCCCCCTGCCGCGCTTTGCGGCGCTTGCGGATTCGCTGGCGCGGCAGTCTTCGATCAGCATTGGTTTGGCCGAATGCGGGGTTGCCGATTACCGGCGCCATTCAACGCGCATCACGGCACGCCTGCCATCGCCGGAAGAAGCCAAGCATTTGCTGCAATCTCGTTCGCGCCCGGTGATTGTGGCGGAAGCTTTGAATACCGATCCGGCGGGCACGCCGGTGGATTGGACCCTTTCCTGTTACGCCGCCGCGCGCGTGCAATTGGTGATGGAGAGTTGATGATGGCTTGGATCATTCAGGGTGGACGAACACTGCGCGGCACCGAAATGCTGGCTGATGATGTGTTCCTGGCCGGTGGCATGATTGCCGAAAAACCCGCAAGTAATGCGCGGCGTTTTGATGCGGCGGGGCTTCTGGTGATGCCGGGCCTGGTGGATATTCATGGCGATGCGCATGAACGCCAATTCCAGCCCCGGCCTGGTATTGGTTTTCCGGCAGGATTGGCGTTGCGCGATTCCGCCGCTCAGTTGATTTCCTGCGGTATCACCACGGCTTATCTTGGCGTCACGCTTTCTTGGGAGCCGGGCTTACGATCGCTTGATGCCTGGCGCGGCATGAAGGCAGCGCTCCGCGACATGAAGGATGACGCTGCTACCGATTTGCGCGTGCATCTGCGCTTTGAGGCAGATAATTTTGACGCGCTTGAGGATGCGCTAGCCGATATCGCTGCCGGAGATGTGCATCTGCTGGGGTTCAACGATCATACGCCATCCATTGTAAAAAAGCTCGGCAACCTTGATGAGGTGGCGAAATATGCTGGGCGCGCTGGGGTAAAAGCGGAAGCCTATATGGCTATGGCTCAAGCGGCTTACGCAAGGCGGGATGAGGTACCGTCAGCGCGCGCGCGTTTAGCTGAAGTCTCTTTAAGCGCTGGCATTCCCATGCTGAGCCATGATGATGACAGTATTGAACGTCGCGCCCTGTTTCGCACCCATGGCGCGCGGATTTGCGAATTCCCGATCACCGAAGAAGTTGCGGCGGATGCCCGTGCCGCCGGTGAGGCTGTGGTGATGGGCGCGCCCAATGTGGTGCGCGGGGGTAGCCATTTGGGCTGGGCCTCTGCCGCGCCTTTGGCAGAACGTGGCTTGGTTAATGTTCTGGCTTCCGATTATTTCTGGCCGGCCATGCTGGAAGCAGCGTTCATTATGGCGGGCCGAGGCGTCTTGGATTTGCCGCGCGCTTGGGCCTTGGTTTCGGAAAACCCTGCGCGGGCTTGTGGCCTGCATGACCGTGGCCGGCTTCAATCTGGACTGCGTGGCGATGTGGTTGTGGTTGATGAGGCGCGACGCGCCCCAATGGCGGTCTTTGCGCAAGGGCGTTTGGCGTGGATGGCGCCGGAAGCGAGTGCTCGGCTTGGTTAGGCCTTGAGCCAAACTCAAAAAAGCCGTTGCGCTTCAAAAGCGACAGCTATTCGCAAGCTTGTTTGGCCGAGACTAATTTGAGGGGGGAGTGGAAAAGTGGCTCCCCGAGTTGGACTCGAACCAACGACCTAGGGATTAACAGTCCCGCGCTCTACCAGCTGAGCTATCGGGGAAAGGAGCCGGCGGCGTAATAGCAGCGCTGCGGCGCTTGTCAAAGCCCCCTAATCTCCACAGAGGCGCGTGGCGTGGAGGTCCGGAGCGGAATCGAACCGCTGTAGAGGGTTTTGCAGACCCTTGCCTGACCACTCGGCCACCGGACCACGCGGTGCCTCTATCGGGCCGGCGCGGGTTTGGGTCAAGCGCCCGCTTGGCGGCTTGGGGTTGGGCCTCCTATAAGTGGCGTGGCAAGGGTGAAGGAACGGGATAATGGATTTCGCGCGCGCAAGGCGGTTCATGGTTGATGGGCAATTGCGGCCCAATCAGGTGCAGGACCCCCGTATCCTCGCGGCCTTTGGGGCATTGCCCCGCGAAGCTTTCCTGCCCCAAAGCCTGGCGGCGCGGGCTTACGCGGATGCGGATGTGCCGCTCGCGTCCGGGCGTGTTTTGATGCAGCCCATGGTGCTGGCGCGGCTTATTCAATTGGCGGAATTGCGGCGCGGGGATCGCACTTTGGTGCTCAATGCCGGGGCGGGCTATGGGGCGGCGGTTTTGGCTGCCATGGGCGCCGCCGTGACGGCGCTTGAAGATGACGCAGCCCTGTGTGCTGGGGCCCAAGCGGCTCTCGCCCGCAACCTTCCTGAGGTTTCAGTTCGGTTTATGCAGGAAAACCCCGCGCAACCGCCGGCTGGGCTTGGACCTTTTGACGTTATTTTGATTGAAGGCGGGGTGCCAGCCATTCCCCGCCGGATTGAAAGCCTGCTTGCCGAGGGCGGGCGCTTGGTCACCCTGGTGACGGCGGGTGGGCCGCCGGCACGGGCGACTTTGGTGCGCCATACAGGGGCCAGCTATTCCCCGCGCATTGCCTTTGAAGCCCATGTGGCACCCCTGCCTGCTTTTGCGCCAAGCCCTGCTTTCAGCTTCTAAAACGGAGTCGATTCGGCGTGGTTTGGGCTGGCGCAACCGCATAGGCTTGCTGTAGATTCGCTAAGATCCCATTCTAGTGATGCCGGTTTGGGGCTGGTTCTGGGCAAAGGGCTCAGGGCATGGAGAATGAGCTTTATGAAGAGTTTTCGCGCCTCGCTTTTTCTGACCGCGGCACTTGCGGCGATGCCCCTTGCTAAGGGGCAGGCCCAGTCCCTTCAGGAAGCTTTGGCGGCGGCCTATGCGAATAATCCGGCACTTTTGGCGGCGCGTGCGCAATTGCGGGCCGTGGATGAAAATTTGCCGCAGGCTCTGGCTGGTTGGCGGCCAAGTGTCTCCTTCTCGGCGGCGGGGGGGTATTCAGATGCAACGGCCCGGCAGCGGTCGAGCAATTGGTCTACAACCTACACTGATCTTGAGCGCAATACGGGTAATGTGACCGGTGCCATCACCCAGCCCATTTATCGTGGCGGCCGCACGGTTGCTGGTTCCAGGCGCGCGGAAAATCAAATTTACGCGCAGCGTTCGCGCTTAATTGCAACCGAACAACAGGTCCTGCTTGATTCAGTCGCGTCTTACGTCTCGGTTATTCGCGATACCGAAGTTGTGCGCCTGAATTCCAACAATGTTCAGGTGCTTGTCCGGCAATTGCAGGCAACCAATGAACGGTTCCGGGTGGGTGAAATCACCCGCACAGATGTGGCGCAGGCGGAATCTCGCCTGGCCGGTGCCCGCGCGGCTTTGGAACAAGCCGATGGTAATCTTCAATCCTCCCGAGCGGTTTTCCAGCGGCTGATTGGCCTTGCCCCCAATACGGTGACGCCACCCCAGCCATTGGTGCCGCCAGTGCGCTCCACCCAGGAAGCGGTACAGAAGGCCAGTACCAATAATCCAACCGTGATTGCGGCAATGTTTGATGAGGCCGCGGCGCTTGAAAATATCGATCTGCAATTTGGGAACCTGCTGCCGACCGTGAGCGTTCAAGGGCAGACTTTCCGCCTGGATAATAACAGCGCGCGGGGGACAAGGCAGACCGGCTCTCAGGTCACGGCGAACCTCTCAGTGCCCCTGTATCAGGGGGGTGCGGAACACGCCGCGGTGCGGCAAGCGCGCCAGCAGGCGCAGCAGCAGCGCCAATTGGTTGAAGAAGCGCGGCGTTTGGCCGGGCAGCAAGCCGCGCAAGCCTGGGAAACGCTGCGTTCCGCCCGCGCCCAGGTTGAAAGCGTGCGCGCGCAGATCCGCGCCCAGGAAATTGCCTTGGATGGCGTGCAACGCGAAGCCGTTGTGGGTAGCCGGACGACCCTTGATGTATTGAATGCCGAACAGGAATTGTTGAATGCCCGCGTTAGCCTGGTCCAGGCGCTGGCGACGCTGGTCAATGCCTCTTATTCCTTGACATCAACCATTGGGCGCCTGACCGCCCAGGATCTTGGCCTGCCGGTTCAGCTTTATGATCCAAAGGCCTATCATCAGGCGGTTCGTAACCTTTGGGTTGGAACTGGAGACTATAGTGATGCCGCGGCGCGCCCAGCGACCGCATCCGCCCCGACCGCGCCTCAGGCGCCCGCGAGAGGATCACCATGAGCGCTTCAGCCCAAACGCCCCCAGCGGCACATGACCAATCGATGGATGATATTCTGGCATCCATCCGGCGCATTTTGAATGAGGACGAGGCGGGGGCAGCGCAGACGCCCGAAGCGGGTGCCACTAC
>CAIMVB010000379.1 GCA_903844785.1 uncultured Rhodospirillales bacterium
CAGCAATCACATGTGTCACGCTCGCAATTTCTCGCGCCGCGCCATCTTCGGTAAAGTGCAACACATCGCCAGCAAGACGCGCATCGCGTACCTTGGTGTGGAAGCTCGTGCCAACTTCGCGCAGCCTGATCATCAGATCGGTGCGGTTATTGCGTGCCATGGCGGGTGCGATGGCGGGCAGCGCTTCAAGGATTGAAATGCGGCAGCCGCGCTGCACAAGCACATCCGCCACTTCCAGCCCGACAATACCGCCGCCAATCACCGCAACCCGCGCGCCATCCGGCACCTGGGCTGGATTCGTGATCACATCCCAGGCTTGCAGCGGCGCCGCCCCTGGCAGCGTCAACGGGCGCGGCTTGGCGCCGGTGGCCACCACCACATGATCCGGCGCGAAAGCCTTGATGGCATCGGTGGTTGCTGTCACGCCATAACGCACCGGCACACCAAGTGCCTGCACTTGATCCCAACGCCAAGACCAAGCCGGGCGCACTTCTTCCTTATCCGGCGCGGCCACGGCCAGATGAATCTGCCCGCCGGCACGCGCTGCTTTTTCCCAGATTTCGACCTGATGCCCGCGCGCCGCTGCCAGCCGCGCCACTTCCGCGCCCGCCAAGCCCGCGCCCAATATCAAGACGCGCTGCTTCACGGGTGCCGGCGCGAATGGCCCGTCAATGAATTCGGGGGCTTCCAATTCCGTGCCCAGCATCGGGTTCACCACACAGGCGACATCGCGTTCCAAGGTCAGGCGTTCAAAACACACATTGCAGGAAATGCAGCCGCGAATGGCGACCTTGCTCTCACCAAACGCCTTGCGCGGCCAATGCGCATCAGCCGTCAGCGCGCGGCCCAATGAGACATAATCCGCCGCGCCCGAGGCCAGCACCGCTTCCGCATCTTCCGGTGACAAGATACGCCCCGCGATAATGGTCGGGATCGTCACCGCATCCGTGATCGGCTTGGCATGCGGTTCCAGCGTACGGCGCGGCATGGAGGGCGGCTGTATGCAAAAGCGCGACAGCGCAGGGCTTTCATTCGTGCCGCCCGAAAGATCCAGCGCTGTGACCCCCGCCGCTTCCAATAGCTTCGCGAGTTCGACCATCTCCTCAACTGGGTAGCCATCATCACAATATTCGGTGCAGGAAATCCGCACCCAAAGCGGGAAATCCGGTAGCGCATCGCGCAGCCGATACACCGTTTCCAACAATAACCGCGCACGGTTTTCGAGCGAACCGCCATAGCGATCGCTACGCTTATTAATCCGCTGCGTCAGGAATTGATGAAACAAATACCCATTGGCGGCATGCAGCTCCACCGCATCATACCCCGCCTGCCACAAGCGCCTGGCTGCACCAACAAAATCCTTCTGGATTTCGGTGATTTCCGCCTGATCCAGCGGCCGCACCTCATCACCCGTATTAGGATTGCGCCAGGGCGAAGGCCCGACGGGTTCCATATTCAATACCATCCGGCGCAACAGTGCGCCGCGGTGGTTGATCTGCCCCACCGTCACGCAATCATGCCGCTTGATCCCTTCCACCAGCCGCGCCAGGCCAGGGATGAAGCGATCATGATAAATCCAGAGAGAATTATTATGCGCGCGCCCGCCGGCGCTGACCGCCATCGCTTCCGTCACGATGGCCGCCACACCGCCCTTGGCGCGTTCTTCGTAATAGGCGCGGTCGCGTTCGGTCGAAAGACCATCGCTGGTGCTGAAATTCGTGCCCATCGGCGCCATGATGAGCCGGTTTTTCATCCGGAGCGGCCCAATCCGCCCCGGTTGTTGCATCATCAACGGCATTCTCAAGGTCATCGCGTATTACTTCGCCTTATCCGCATCCAAAACGGCTTGCACCGCCGCCGGATCGCATTTGATCTGAACACCCGCGCGTTCCAATTGCAGCTTCATCGGCACGCGGCTATCCAGATTTTCCCAGCCGCGATTAAGCGCCTCATTCATTTCTTCCAGCGCCAAATTGCAGAAGCGCATCGGCACATTCAATTCGCGGCCCATGGTCACCGCCAAAGTCACGTCCTTATGCGCCAGCTTCAGCGCAAAGGCGGGCGGATCGTATTTATCCACCAGGAATTGATCCGTTATGCGGTCAAAAGTGCGCTTGCGCCCCAAGGCACCCTGGCGCACCGCCTTCCAGAGATCCAGCGGATCCATCCCCGCCTTCACCCCCATGGAAAACACCTCGGCCATGGCGGTTTGAATTGCGTATCCCGCCATGTTGTGGACCAGCTTCGCCACGGTCGCGGTGCCAATCGGGCCGATATAGGCGGCCTGGTCACCAAAAGCGTCCAGCACTTTCTTGTATTTGTCGAATACGTCCTTGTCGCCGCCGACCCAAATCGCCAGCTTGCCGGTCTCAGCACCCTTCGGCCCGCCGCTGACCGGCGCATCAAAGCCATAAGCGCCCTTGGTGGCGAGTGCTTCCGCCATGCGCTTCATCAGCGCCTGGGAATTGGTGGAAAGGTCGAAATAAGCCGCACCTTTTTGCACCCCGGCCAGAATACCATCGGGGCCGAAAATCACCGGCTCCACTTCCTTGGGGCCGGGCAGGGAGGTGAAAATCACCTCACATTGTTCCGCAACAGCCTTGGGTGTTTCTGCCCAAGTGGCGCCGGCAGCAAGCCGATTGGCGCCGGCTTCACGGCGGATGTCATGCACCACCAGTTGATAGCC
>CAIMVB010000380.1 GCA_903844785.1 uncultured Rhodospirillales bacterium
CCGACATGATCGAACAGCACCGGCTATTGAATGAGGTTGCGGGCCTGATTGAAGCCGGGCGGATGCGCAGCACCATGACACGCAATCTGGGGAAGATCTCGGCGGCTAATCTCATTCAGGCCCATGCGCTGGTGGAAAGTGGCGGCATGATCGGTAAGGTTGTGCTGGAAGATTTTTAGGCCTGGTTGGCTTCGATAAGGCGATGATGATGCAAAACCCTTTTGTGCAATTGGCGGAAATCCATCGCGGCCCGGCGGTGGAGAGCATTCACCACGGCATCGCCGTGGTGATGGATAGTGATGGCCGGCAGGTGCTGGCCATGGGTGATCCTGCCTTCATCACCTTTCCGCGTTCATCGCTGAAGCCGTATCAAGCTGTGGCGCTGGTCGAAACCGGTGCGGCGGATGCGCTTGGGCTCGGCGAAGAACATCTCGCACTTTCTTGCGCTTCCCATAATGCTGAGGATTTCCAGGTGGCGCTGGTGCGCGATTGGCTCGGGCGCATGGGGCTTTCCGAATCCGCTTTGGTCTGCGGGCCGGATATGCCGCGCGCTGCGGCGGATCAGGCGCAGATTTATCGCGCGGGTGGCGATCGTTCGCGCATTTATCATAATTGCTCGGGCAAGCATTGCGGCTTCTTGAGCGTGGCGCAGAAGCTGGGTGCCCCAGTGGCCGGCTATGGTGATCCCGCGCATCCAACGCAGAAGCTTTATCTGGAAATCCTTTCGGAACTGCTCGGACGCGATGCGCGCGGCTTGCAGGCCGGTGTTGATGGCTGTGGCTTGCCGGCATTAGCACTTTCCATGGAGGCGATGGCAAGCGCTGCGGCGCGTTGGGCCGCGCGTAAGGTGGCAAGCCCTGCACGGCGTGCCGCGATTGAAAGATTGCAAGCAGCCATTGCGAAATATCCGGATCATCTTTCCGGGCGGGATCAGGCTACGAGTAAGATTATTCGCGCGACCAATGGCCGTGTGCTGTTGAAGGGTGGGGCGGAAGGCTTTGTGGTGGGCTTTGTGCCGGATCGGGGTTTGGGCATTGCGGTGAAGCTTGCCGATGGTGCATCGCGCGGCAAGATGGGCGTCTTCGCTGCCATATTGGGCCGGCTTGGCTTGCTGGATACGGCAGCAACGGCAGCGCTGGTACAGGCCGTGGAAGGCGATATCGCTGACAGCAATGGCAAGCCGGTTGGGCATATTGCCGTGACACTGCCGGCGTAACGGTGGCGGCGATGAATGTGCTGATTGCGGGCGGTGGCGTTGGGGGCTTGGCGCTCGCGCTTATGCTGCATCAGCGCGGCATAGCTTGCACGGTATTGGAAGCAGCGCCAGCGGTGAAGCCGCTTGGTGTGGGCATCAATACCCTGCCCCATGCCATCCGCGAATTGGCGGCGCTGGATTTGCTGCCGGCGCTGGATGCGGTTGCCATTCGCACACGCGAATTGCGCTATTTGAACCGCTTCGGCCAGGAGATTTGGAAAGAACCGCGTGGTGTTTGGGCGGGGCATGATGTACCGCAATTTTCCATCCATCGCGGCCATTTGCATCAGGTTTTGTGGCAGGTGGCAGAAGCACGCTTGCCAGTGGGTGCTTTGCTCAGCAATGCGCGGCTGCAAAGTTTTGCGCAAGATGAGGCTGGCGTGACGGCGCAACTGGTGGATGGGCGCAGCCTGCGTGGCGATGTGCTGATTGGTGCCGATGGCATTCATTCCGCCATTCGCGCCCACCTGCATCCTGATGATGGCGGCATTCGCTGGAATGGCATTCAAATGTGGCGCGGCGCAGTGGAATGGCCGGCCTTTGAAGGTGGCGATACCATGATTATCGCCGGCGATATGAAGGAAAAGCTGGTACTTTATCCGATCGCGCCCGGCGCTTCTGCCACGACGCGACTGACGAATTGGGTAGTTTGCGCGCAGATTGGTGATGCGTCCAAACCCCCACCACGGCGTGAAGATTGGTCCCGCCCTGGCCAGCTTGATGAAGTGCTGGCGCATGTCGCGCGGTTTCGTATTCCCTTCCTGGATGTTGCTGCGCTGGTGCGCGCCACTGGCGAATTCTGGGAATACCCAATGTGTGATCGGGACCCGCTGCCCTTCTGGACAGAGCGCCGCGTAACGCTGTTGGGTGACGCCGCACACCCCATGTATCCGGTGGGATCTAATGGCGCTTCTCAGGCAGTG
Organism: uncultured Rhodospirillales bacterium; assembly: GCA_903844785.1. Taxonomy (GTDB): domain Bacteria; phylum Pseudomonadota; class Alphaproteobacteria; order Acetobacterales; family Acetobacteraceae; genus Neoroseomonas. The sequence continues at coordinate 2,179 of CAIMVB010000380.1, forward strand.
CTGGATGCCAGATGCCTTGCGGATTTGCTGGCGACACAAGCGCCGGAAGCCGCCCTTGCCGCCTATGCCGCCGAACGCCTGCCAAAAACCGCAGAGATTGTGCGCGCCAATCGTAAAGGCGGCCCGGAACGTGTTGTGGATGAAGTAAGCGCGCGCGCGCCCGATGGGTTTGCGCGGCTTGAAGATGTGATCTCGCGCGAAGAATTGGCTGCCATTGCTGGCGGTTACGCGCAAATGGCAGGTTTTGCCGCAGGAAAACGCGCATGAGTGGAAAATTTTACGTTACGGTAGATGCGCGGGGTGTGGCGCGGCTGACAGTCGCGCATGATGCCAAGCTGAATACGCTGCACCCGGTGCTGCTGGATCAGGCCATTGCGGCCCTGCGTGATTTGGCGCGGCGCGATGATTTGCGCGCAGCGGTGCTGACCGGGGAAGGGGAACGTGCCTTTATCGGCGGTGCTGATATCGGTGCCATGGCCGCTTTGGAAACCCCGGCCGAGGCCGAGGCTTTTATTCGTCGCATACATAGCATTTGCGCGGCCATTCGTGATTTGCCGGTGCCGGTGATTGCACGCATCAATGGCTGGTGCCTGGGCGCTGGGCTGGAAGTGGCGGCGGCTTGCGATATGCGGATCGCGGTGCGGGATGCGAAATTCGGCATGCCGGAAGTGCGCGTGGGCATTCCTTCCGTGGTGGAAGCCGCTTTGCTGCCGGGCCTTATTGGCTGGGGCCGCACCAGGCGCTTGCTGCTGTTGGCTGAAACCATCTCGGCCGCTGATGCGCTTGCCTGGGGGCTATTGGAAGAAGTGGCGCATCGCGAACGCATTGATGCGCGCATCGAAGCCTGGATTGGCAATCTGCTGGCCGCTGGGCCGCAGGCAATCCGTGCGCAAAAGGCGTTGATCCGGCAATGGGAAGACCGGCCAATCAGCGAAGCCATCGCTGCCGGCATCACGGCCTTCGCGGCTGCTTGGAATGGGGATGAACCGAAGCGCATGATGCGCGCCTTCCTGGAAGAACAGAAGGCGCGCAAAAAGAAGAAGTGATTTCAGCCCGGCGGGGGCAGGAAATTCACCTCATGCTCTGCCGCCAGGCGCACGACTTCCGCCGGGTCTGGCACGTTATGGATGCGGGTGAAAAGCGTGTAGAGCCCCCGCGCCGGGCTTACCCAAAATAGCGCGCGCACCGGTGCTTCGGTTTTGTTGAAGATGCCATGGGCAATGCCCATGGGCAGGCGGATCAAATCGCCCGCCTTCGCGGTGGCAGCCTGGCCATCCAGGAAAAGATCAAACTGGCCTTCCAGCACGCGGATGAATTCATCTTGCGTCGTGTGGATATGCGGCGGCACGAAGGTGCCGGGCGGAAATAGCGTATCGAAAGCGAAGCAGCTTTCGCTATGTGCCACGGGCTTATAGGTCTGGCCCAGAATGGACCATACTACGCCGCCTTCACCCGCGCCGGATGGGGTTACACCTGCTGTCATGCTCATTTCAGCAATCTCCCTGTTTTACACATGTAAATAAGTATCGCGGATTTTCGGTGCGGCGGCCAGTGCAGCGCTATCACCCTGCCAGACCACGCGGCCTTTTTCGATCACCACATGCCAATCGGCAAGACGCATCACGGCGGCGAGGTTCTTGTCTATCAACAATATCGCCTGACCTTCGGCGCGGAGCTTCGCCAGCACCTGCCAAATCTCGGCACGGATCAGCGGGGCCAGCCCTTCCGTCGCCTCATCCAGCACCAACAAGCGCGGATTGGTCATCAGCGCGCGTCCAATGGCCAGCATTTGTTGTTCGCCACCGGAGAGCTTGGCGCCGGATTGGCGGCGCCTTTCAGCCAGACGCGGAAATAGCGCATAGATCGCGGGCAAATCCCAACGCGGTGTGCCGCCCGCGCGATTGGCGGCGGTGGCGATCAGGTTTTCTTCAACACTCAATGTTGGGAAAATCTGGCGGCCTTCCGGCACCAACCCAATGCCACGCTGCGCGATGCGATAGGGCGCGGCGCCGGTAATCTCCGCGCCATCGAAGCGGATATGCCCAGCACTAGGGCGGATCAGGCCCATAATCGCGCGCACGGTGGTAGTCTTGCCCATGCCATTGCGGCCAAGCAGCGTCACCACCTGCGCTGCGCCAACACCAAAGCTGATGCCGTTCAGCACCTGGCTTTCGCCATAGCCGGCGACAATATTTTCCAGGGTCAGCATGGCACTTCTTCTTCGCCCAAATAGGCGGCACGCACTTCGGCGCTCAGGCGGATATCAGCGGTGCTGCCGCTGGCGATGATGCGCCCTTCGGCGAGGACGGAAATGCGGTCCGCCAGGGCGAACACCGCCTGCATGTCATGTTCCACCAGCAGAACGGCGTAGCGCGATTTCAGGCCGCGCAGCAGGGTAATCAGTTTCTCAGTTTCTTCTGGCCCGGCACCAGCCAAGGGTTCATCCAGCAGCAGCAATTTCGGCCGGGTGGCAAGCGCGATGGCGATTTCCAGCGCGCGCTTTTCGCCATGGCTGAGTGCGCCGGCGATGATGCTTGCGCGATCCGCGAGGCCTACTTCGGCAAGTGCGGCGCGGGCGTTTTCATTCAAGGCGGTTTCACCCGCCGCAGCGCGGAAGAAGCGAAAGGAAGACCCGCTTTGCCCCTGCGCGGCGAGTGTGACATTTTCCAGTACCGAAAAGCCGGCGATGATGCTGGTGATTTGAAAGCTGCGCGCCAGCCCGGCATGAACCCGCTGCGGCAGTGATAGCCGCGTGATGTCCCTCCCCGCAAAAATCACGCGCCCGGCATCGGGCATGACCGTGCCGGTGATTTGGTGGATCAGCGTGGTCTTGCCCGCGCCATTGGGGCCGATCAGCGCGTGAATTTCGCCAGGCTGCACTTCCAGGCTGACATTATTGGTCACGGCCAGCCCGCCATAATGCTTGCGGAGCCCCCGGACGGAAAGCAGCGCGTCAGCCACGGCGCGCCCCCAAAACACCAATCAACCCGCCACGCATGAACAGCACTGCCAAGATCAGCAGCGGGCCAAAGATCATTTTCCAATGCGTGGTCAGGTTGGGCAGCCAGGTTTCCAGTAGTACGAAAAGCACCGCGCCCAGGATGGCGCCGGAAAGCCGGCCCAGCCCGCCCAGGATCACCATGAAAATCAACTCGCCGGAACGCGGCCAGCTCATGTAAGCGGGTGCCACAAATTCCGTGGCATTGGCGAAAAGCACACCTGCCAATCCCGCCAGCGTGCCGGCAATGACATAGGCAAGCAGTCGGTAAGGATAAGGCGCGAAGCCCACCGCTTGCGCACGCAGCGGGTTTTCCCGTGCCGCGCGCAGCACGCGCCCGAAACGCGATGCCAGCAGCATGGCGCAAATGCCCCAGCACAACACCAGAAAGCCAAGGCAGAGGTAATGGAAGAACAGGCGGTTTTCCATCAGCCGCGAACCGAAGATCTCGGTTCGGTCATACAGCGTATAGCCATCATCGCCGCCATAAGCGGCGAGCGATGACGCGGTGAAAAACGCCATCTGCCCGAAAGCGAGCGTGATCATGATGAAATTCACGCCTTCGGTGCGGATGGCAATGGCACCCGTCAGCAGCGAAAACAGCGCGGCGGCGGCAAGGGCCGCGGGCAGCACGATAGTGATATCGGTCAGCCGATGCGCATCCAGTATCGCCACCGCATAGGCGCCAACACCCATCGCCGCCGCATGGCCAAGGCTGGCGAGGCCCGCGCCGCCGACCAGAAAGGAAAGGGAAACCGCGGCGGCAGCCAAAATCATGATGCGCGCAAACAGGGTCAGGTAATAATTGGCGCCAAAGCCCAGCAGCGGTGCCAGCGCCAGCGCGGCCAGCACGAGTAGCGTGAGCGCCACATCAAGCCGCAAGCCGCGTGGCATGCTCAGCCACCCCTGACCGGGAAAAGCCCACGCGGGCGGAAAGCCAGGATGGCTGCCATGGCGATATAGACCAGCATGGAAGCCAGCGCTGCGCCGGTTTGCCGCGCCGCTGATGGGTCCAGGAATAGCCGCATGAAATCGGGCATTAGCGATTTGCCGAGTGTATCCGTCAGCCCAACAATCAGCGCCGCGATAAAGGCGCCGCGAATGGACCCGATGCCGCCAATCACAATCACCACAAAAGCAAGGATCAGCACATGATCACCCATGCCGGGTTCAACCGAGAAAATCGGCCCGGCCAGTACTCCCGCGAAACCCGCCAGCATGGCGCCAAAGGCGAACACCAACATGAATAGGCGGCGTATATCCACGCCTAGCGCGGATACCATGGGTGCATTGCTCGCCCCCGCGCGCACCAACATGCCGATGCGCGTGCGTTCCACCAAAAACCACAGGCCAAGTGCCACGGCGATACCGGCTACAAGCACCGCGATGCGATAAAGCGGGTATTGCAGCCCAGGCATCAACACCACGCCGCCCTCCAGCAGCGCTGGCACTGGCACTTGCAGCGGCGCGGCGCCCCAAATGGCTTTCACTGCCTGATTGAGAAACAGAATGACGCCAAAAGTTGCCAGCACCTGCGACAGGTGATCGCGATCATAAAGGTGGCGAAACACCAGTACTTCCAGCAGCAGGCCAAAAAGCAAGGCCGCTGGAAGTGCAAGCAAAAGCCCAAGCCAGAAGGATCCGGTGGCTGCCGCCAAGGCAGCGCCCAGGTAAGCCCCCAGCATATACTGCACCCCATGGGCCAGGTTGATGAAATCCATCACCCCAAAAACGAGTGTAAGCCCC
>CAIMVB010000381.1 GCA_903844785.1 uncultured Rhodospirillales bacterium
AGCCGGTTGCGGGTTTCTGGATCGGTGGCGGCTTCAAAGCTGGTGGCGCCGAAATCCCGCGCAACGGCTTCCACCGCCTCTGCCTGTTCCACGACACTGGCGGGCGAGCCATGAAATTCCAGAAACAGCGTGGTGGTGGCAACGAATCCTTCCAGCTTGGAATAGCGGATGCAGGCTTCCATCTGATCCTCATCCAGTAATTCAATCCGCGCCACGGGAATGCCGCTTTGCATCACGGTGCTGACAGTTTCCACCGCTGCCGCTAAGGTAGGGAATTGGCAGACGGCGGCGCTGATGCCCTCAGGAATGCCATGCAACCGCAGCCTGATTTTGGTGATGACACCAAGCGTGCCTTCAGATCCGATGAAAAGCCGCGTCAGATCATAGCCATTGGCAGCCTTGCGCGTGCGCCCGCCGGTTTGAATGACGCGCCCATCCGCCAGCACCACTTCAAGCCCCAAAACATTCTCGCGAATGGTGCCATAGCGCACCGCATTAGTGCCAGAAGCGCGCGTGGCGCACATGCCGCCAATGCTGCAATGGCTGCCGGGATCTACAGGGAAGAATAGCCCTTCGGCGCGCAGAAAATCATTCAAGGCTTGCCGCGTGACACCTGGTTCGATCAGGCAATCCATATCCTCAGAATTTAGTTCCAACACCGCCGTCATTTGCGACAGATCGAGCGATATGCCGCCCCGCACCGGATTGACATGGCCTTCCAGCGATGTGCCGGCGCCGAAGGGCACCACCGGCACGCCATGCTGATGGCAAAGCGCCATGATGCGGCTGACTTCATCCGTAGTCTGCACGAAGGCCACCGCATCGGGCAGGGTTGGCGGCGTGGTGTCTTCCCCCCGGCTATGCTGTTCACGCATGGCCTGGGCGGTGCTGAGCCTTTCACCCAGAAAGCCGCGGATGCTGGCAATAACCTGTTCTATGGCGGGGGCGCTGGCATTCATGGTGTTTCCTCATCCCGCCGCCGCAAGGACGCAGGGGTGCAAATTCAAGGCTTCAAATTGCCGCGCCTGGGCCGGCGCGTCCAGCGGGGCGGGGCATCTTTCGGCCCAGCGCTTTCTGGCCTAGCCTTTCCGCCTCAGCGTCCCGAAGGAGGAAACAGGACAATGCCGAATAAGGTCAAGCAGATGTGGAAGGCCGGCCAGGCCGTGGCCAATGGGTGGCTTGCCATCCCCAATGCCTTTTCGGCGGAAATGTTCGCCCAATCGGGCTGGGACAGCATAACCGTGGATATGCAGCATGGCGTGCAGGATTATCTTTCCTGCGTGGCGTGCTTCCAGGGCATGCATCCGCATCCCGTCACCCCCATGGTGCGCGTGCCGTGGAATGAACCGGGCATCATTGGCAAGGTGCTGGATGCCGGCGCTTATGGCGTGATCTGCCCCATGGTGAATACGCCGGAAGAAGCCCGCGCTTTGGTACAATATTGCAAATACCCGCCGCACGGCACGCGTTCCAATGGCCCGATCCGCGCCGGGCTTTATGGTGAAGGCGGTTCCTACCAAAAGACCGCGAATGACGAAATCCTGGTCATTCCCATGATCGAAACCAAGCAAGCGGTCGAGAATATCGGCGCCATTCTGGATGTGCCGGGGATTGATGGCATTTACGTTGGGCCTTCGGATCTCTCCTTCTCCTATGGGTTGGAGCCGAAGCTGGACGTGGAAGACCCCTTCATCCTGGGCATTTATGAAAAGCTGCTGGCGGAATGCGGCAAGCGCGGCATCTCAGCCGGGCTGCATTGCGGGTCCCCCGCCTATGCCAAGCGCATGATCAAAATGGGCTATAAGCTGGTGACCATCGCCAATGAAGTCGCCATCATGGTCAATGCGGCCAAGGCGATTGTGAAAGACATTAAATCCGCCTGAACCATGGAACGTAGCAGCTTTCGCTACTTCTTCCCCCTGAGCGTCCGCTACAATGAAGTGGATGCTCAGGGCATTGTCTTCAACGCGCATTACCTGACCTGGTATGACATGGCGGTATCCGCCTATATCCGTGCCGCCGGCTGGGATAATCGCGCTGAGATCAAGGCAAGTGGCGCGGATTTTCACGTTGTGCGCGCCTTGGTCGAATACAAAGTCGGCATTGGCCATGATGAGGAATTGGCGATTGGCGTGCGCACCACGCGGATTGGCAATTCCTCTATCGCTTTTCAGCCGGCGATTTTTCATGCCAATGGCGAAACATTGCTCGCAACCGGCGAAATCATCTGGGTCTGGACTGATCAAGCCAGCAAGCGGCCTATCCCTGTGCCGGATAGGCTGCGCGATCTGCTGACACGCTTTGATGCCGGGTAAGGCGCGGCCTTAGCTAAACCACACTGCCCGGATCGCAATTCGCGCCACACAGCACTACGCCGATATGCGCGCCTGCCGGCGCGCGCCAGGCGCCGGAAAGCAACGCAGCCAGCGCCGCAGCACCGCCCGGTTCAGCCACGATGCGCAGCTTTTCCCACAGCCAGCGCCGCGCAGTGACAATCGCCTCATCCGGCAAGGTCACGCATTCGGCGCGGGTAGCGCCCAGCACCCCAAAAGCCAAGCGCCCGGCACGGCGCGCGCCAAGGCTATCGGCCGCAATGCCGCCCACCGGCACATCCACCGGTGCATCAGCCTTTTGCGCCATGGTCAGCGTGGCGCAGGCTTCCGGTTCCACCACCACCAGCCCGGCGCGGCCCGCATACCAGGTGCCAATGCCGCCAAACAGGCCGCCGCCGCCCGCCGCCACCAGCACATGGGTCACTTCCGGCGCATCCTGTTCCAATTCCAGCCCGATTGTGCCCTGGCCGGCCAGAACCTCATGCTGGTCATAGGCATGGACCAGCATGGCGCCGGTTTCCGCTGCGCGGGCTTCTGAGGCGATGCGCGCTTCCTCATAACTCGCGCCACCCACAATCAGCTTGGCGCCGAAGCTTTCAATGCGCGTGCGCTTCACCGCGGGGGTGGGCGCGGGGACGAAGATTTCTGCCGGCACGCCAAGGCTTTGCGCGGCATAGGCCACGGCCGCGCCGTGATTGCCGCCGGATGCCGCAATCACCCCAGCTTTCGGCACTGCGCCGGAAAGCAGCCGATTGAAGGCGCCGCGCGGCTTGAAGGACCCCGTCACTTGCAGGAATTCCAGCTTGAGCGTGACCGGGTGTTCCGTGCCCAATTCCCGGGGCGCCAGGCGCAGCACGGGCGTGCGGCGTATATGGGGGGCAATGCGCGCCATGGCGGCGCTGATGTCGCTTCGCTGGATCATGCCGGCAGGCTGCCCCGCCTGCGCGGCCCCCGCAAGCGCGCTTCCCGTGCCTTGGCCTTTCTGGCATGAATGGTGCTGGAAAAGGCGCACAAAGCGCCGCCACAGAAGGGGCCGGCGTGATGGCGCTGGCGGGCCATGCTCATCCACGCAAGCGCCGCGGCGCTCGGTTCAGAAGCGGTTTTGGTGCGCGGCCCATCGGGTGCCGGCAAATCCGATCTTGTGCTGCGCCTGATGACGCGCGGTTGGCAATTGGTGGCGGATGATCAGGTGATGATTGAAGGCACGCAGCTTGCCGCGCCGCCCGCCTTGCGCGGTATGCTGGAAATTCGCGGCCTTGGCATTTTTGAAGCGCTGCCCGTGGCCCCCTGCGCGCGGCTTTGCCTGGTGGTGGATTTGGTGCCGCGCGCCGATGTGCCGCGCCTGCCGGAACCCGCTTTTTGGCAAGGCCCGGCTGGCGCCGTGCCGCGCATCGCGCTGCACGCTTTTGATGATTCCATCTGCGAAAAAATCACTTACGCCCTGGCCGCCGCTTCCAGCAGGCTGCGGCAAAAAACAGGAGCCTTCGCGGCATGAGCACCCCGGCGCGAGAGATCATTCTGGTCACCGGGCTTTCTGGCGCGGGCAAGGCTTCCATCCTGCGCGTCTTGGAAGATTTAGGCTTTGAGACGGTAGATAACCCGCCCATTTCCATCCTTGAATCGCTGGTGGGTGATGGGGTTTTGCCACTCGCTGCCGGGATTGATGCGCGCACGCGTGATTTCGATGCGGCGGCGGTATTGCGTGTGTTGGATCGGTTGCGGCTGCGCCCGGATATCAAGGTCTCATTGATCTTCGCCACCGCCGAGGATGAGGCGCTGCTCCGCCGCTACACCGAATCGCGTCGCCGCCATCCTCTGGCGCCGGGTGGGCCGATGGGGTCGCGCGTGCTGGAGGGCATTGCGCGGGAGAAGGCGCTGCTGGAAGCGCTGCGCGAAACGGCGGACCTGACCATCGATACATCCGACCTGCCGCTGGCTGATTTGCGCCGCATGATTGAAGGGCGCTTCGCCCCGGATGCGGCGGCGGGCTTGGCGGTTTCCGTGCTTTCCTTCGCCTACCCAAAGGGCCTGCCGCGCGAGGCGGATTTGGTTTTTGATGTAAGATTCTTGCGCAACCCGCATTATGATCCGGTGCTGCGCCCCATGACCGGGCAGGCCGCGCCGGTTGCCGCCTTCATTGAAGCCGATCCGGATTTTTCGGCCTTTTGGCAGAGGTTACGGGATTTTCTTGAGCTTTTGCTGCCACGCTACGCGGCCGAGGGGAAAAAATATTTCACGGTTGCGGTAGGCTGTACCGGGGGCAAGCACCGTTCGGTCCTTGTAGCGGAGCGCTTGGCGGGGCATCTTCGGGAAGCCGGGTGGCGGGTTGATCTTGCTCACCGGGAATTGAAAAACGCTGGCGGACAGGTTAGCCCCGCTGGCTCTATTGCCGCTTCGGGCCAGGAGGCCCTTTCGCAAGCATCATGATTGGTCTCGTTTTGGTTTCGCATGGCAGGCTGGCCGAGGAATTGCGGCTGGCGCTGGAACATATTGTCGGGCCGCAGCAAGCGGTCGCGACCGTCTGCATCGGGCCCGATGATGATATGGATTTGCGGCGGCGTGATATTCGCGATTCCATCGCGCAGGTGGATCAGGGCGATGGCGTTGTGGTGCTGACCGATATGTATGGCGGCACGCCTTCAAACCTTGCCATGCAGATGGTAGAAACAGGCAAGCCGATTGAAGTGCTGGCAGGGGTTAATCTGCCTTTGCTGGTGAAGCTTGCGAAAATTCGTGGCAGTGAACCGCTGCATGAAGCGCTTGATCACGCCAAGGCTGCTGGGCGCAAATATATCGCACTCGCGCGCGATGTGGCGGGTGCCAAGCCCAATGGCGGCGCCACGGAATGACGGAAGCCGCCCCCGCCCCTTCTTCTGGCGGCATGGTGCTGCGCCGCAGCGTTGTTATTCCGAATAGTCGTGGTCTGCATGCCCGCGCTGCCGCCAAGCTGGTGGCGCTGGCGGAACGCTATTCCGCTTGCGTGAATGTGCTGCGTGATGGGCAAAGCGTGCCGGCCGTTTCCATCATGGGGCTGATGATGCTGGGCGCTGGGCGTGGCGCCGAAATTGTGATCGAAGCCGAAGGCTGGGACGCCAAGGAAGCGCTGGACGCGGTGGCCGCCTTGGTGGAAGCAGGCTTCCATGAAGAGTGAAACGCCTGCCCGCCCGCGTGGAGCCAAAACGCCCAAGCGGCGGGAAACCCAGCTGCGTGGCATTGCGGTTTCGCCCGGCATTGCGATTGGCCCGGCCTTCGATACCAGCGAAGCGCCGGCAGAAGCGCCGCGCCGGCGCATCACGACTGAGGCAATTGAAGCCGAGCGCGTGCGCCTGGCCGATGCGGTGGCGTTTTCACGCAAGCAAGTCACCAAGCTGAAAACACGCATCGCCATCCTGCCAGAAGAAGCGCAGGAAGAAATCGCGCCGCTTTTGGATGCGCATTTGTTGATGCTGGGTAATTCGCGGCTGATCCGCGGTGCACGCAAGCGTATCGAGGCTGAATTGCTGGCCGCCGAAACCGCCATTACCGATGAAGCGGCGGCGATTTCGGATGCCATTCTGGCGACCAAGGATGATGACCGTGCTGGGCTTTCGCGGCGTGCCACGGAAGTGCGCGATATTGCGCGGCGCGTGACGCGCAACCTGACCGCGACGCCCTTTCGCAGCCTGAAAAACTTGCCTGAAGGCTGCATCCTGATCGCTGAGGAATTGACGCCTTCGGATGCTGCGCTGTTGGACCCGGCGCGCATTGCAGGTGTTGCGACGGATGAAGGTGGTGCTGATGGCCATACCGCCATCATGCTGCGTGCGCTTGGCATTCCATCGGTTCTTGGTGTGCCCGGGCTGACCGAAACCGTGCGACGCGATGACCCGGTAGTGTTGGATGGCGCGGCGGGCAGCATCGCCATTCATCCAGAAGCCGCGACACTTACTGCGGCGCGGGGGAAATTGGCGGCTTATGCGCGGGAACGCGCGCGGCTTGGGCGTTTGCGCCGCCTGCCAGCCATCACCACCGATGGCGAAGAAGTGGAATTGCAGGCCAATCTGGAAATCCCGCAGGAATTACCGCTGATTGCGCAAGCCGGCGCGCAAGGCATCGGGCTGCTCCGCACCGAATTCCTGTTCATGAATCGCGAGGATTTG
>CAIMVB010000382.1 GCA_903844785.1 uncultured Rhodospirillales bacterium
GATCTCGCCTTCGATGGTGGAGCCCACAGGATGCGCTTCCACGAACAGCTCCCACGGATTGCCCTGCGCCTGCTTCAGGCCCAAGGAAATGCGGCGCTTTGGTTCATCCACATCCAGGATGATCACATCCACCTGTTCAGAGGTAGAGACGATCTTGCCGGGATGCGCGTTCTTCTTGGTCCAGGACATTTCGGATACATGGACCAGGCCTTCAACACCGGCTTCAAGCTCCACGAAGGCGCCGTAATCGGTGATGTTGGTGACACGGCCAGAGAACTTCGCGCCGACCGGATATTTAAGCGCCACGCCATCCCACGGATCGGACATCAGCTGCTTCATGCCAAGGCTGATGCGCTGCGTATCCTGATTGAAGCGGATCACCTGCACCTTGACGGGCATACCAATGGTGAGCGCTTCGGAAGGATGGTTGATGCGCCGCCAGGCGATGTCGGTCACATGCAGCAGGCCATCCACGCCGCCGAGGTCCACGAAGGCGCCATAATCGGTGATGTTCTTCACGACACCATCCAGGATCATGCCTTCCTTGAGGCCCTGGATGAGTTCGCTGCGCTGTTCCGCACGGGTTTCTTCCAAAACGGCGCGGCGGGAGACAACGATATTGCCGCGCGCGCGATCCATTTTCAGGATCTGGAAAGGCTGGGCCTGACCCATTAGCGGCATGACATCGCGCACCGGGCGGATATCCACTTGCGAACCCGGCAAGAAGGCAACTGCGCCCCCGAGATCCACGGTGAAGCCACCCTTCACGCGGCCGAAAATCACGCCATTCACGCGAATGCCGGCCTGGTGGGATTTTTCAAGGGTCGTCCAGGCTTCTTCGCGGCGCGCTTTTTCACGCGACAACACGATGGAGCCATCGCGGTCTTCATAGCGTTCGACGAAAAGCTCATAGACATCGCCGGACTTCACTTCGGGCTTCTGGCCCGGGGCGGCGAATTCCTTGAGCGGAACGCGGCCTTCGCTTTTCAGGCCGACATCAACGACAGCGAAATCGCCATCAACACGAATAACGCGGCCGGTCACGACCGAGCCGGCAAAACCCGTATCCGGGCCAAGCGTGGCATCGAGAAGTGCGGCAAAATCCTCCACGCCAGCATTGGCGAGGCTGGTGGCAGTAGCCATGAAATTTATGTGTCCTGTATGCGCCGCAATGCGGCCATTTGGGTCTGCGCCCTTCCGCCCGCAGGGGAAGCACGGCTTGGCCCCGGCGCGTACGCTGGAAGGCCCTGATGGGATGGGTGGGATAACGGACCACCCTTTGCCGGCCCAAAGCTGGGCGGCGCCACGGTTTTCACCGTTGCGCGGTGCGGGTCTTTAGGGCCTGACAGCTTGGCGCGTCAAGCGGGATCAAGGCTTTGGCGGATCAAACCGAGGGCAGCCTGAAAGGCCTGTTCGGCATTGAGCGCCGTTGTATCAATTTCCAGCGCATCCGGGGCGGGCTTCAAAGGTGCCACGGGGCGATTGGCGTCCTGCGCATCCCGGTCGCGGATTTCGGCTTCCACCTGGGCGGGGTCGGCGGCGACACCGCGCGCCGTGAGTTCCAGAAAGCGCCGGCGGGCGCGTTCAGCGACACTGGCGGTGACGAAAAGCTTCACCCGCGCATCGGGGAAGACCACCGTGCCGATATCCCGCCCATCCAGCACCGCACCTTGCGCGGCGCCAAAGCGGCGCTGGAAATCAAGCAGGGCCGCGCGCACGGCGGGGATGGCGGCCACTTTGCTGGCTGCCATATCCGCAAGCGAGCCACGCAAATCACCGCGGGCGAGGTCTTCTGGTGTCAGGGCGCGAGCTTCGGCTTCGGCCACGCGGGCATCCTGCGGGTCTATGCCGCGATCCAGTACGCGCCGGCCAACGGCACGGTAGAGCAAGCCGGTATCCATGTAAGGCAGGCCAAGCTCGGACGCGAGGCGCCGGGCGAGCGTGCCCTTGCCCGCCGCCGCTGGCCCATCCACGGCGATGACGGTGCCGGGGGGTAGCCTCATGCCGGGCGGATCGCGTCCTGCCCCGCCAACCGGTTCATTAGCGCGGCGAAGCCGGGGAAGGAGGTGTCGATGAAACTGGCATCATCCACCGTGACGGGGGCGGCGCTGGCCAAGCCCATGACCAGGGCGGACATGGCGATGCGGTGGTCCATATGGGTGGTGACAAAGCCGCCGCCGGCGGGCGGTGCCCCATTGCCATGGACCAGCAGATCATCGCCTTCGATGCTGACCTTGGCGCCATTGGCTTCGAGCAAAGCGGCGGTGGCGGCCAGGCGGTCACTTTCCTTGACGCGCAGTTCCGCGAGGCCGCGCATGCGCGTGGTACCCTGTGCGAAGGCGGCCGCGACGGCCAGAATGGGGTATTCGTCAATCATGGAAGGCGCGCGCCCGGGCGGCACATCAACGGCCTTCAGCGCGGTATATTCGCCGATTATATCCCCCACGGGCTCGCCGCCTTCGATCCGGGCATTTTCGATTTTGAGCGCGGCGCCCATTTCCCTGAGCGTGGTGAAAAGCCCGGTGCGCAAGGGGTTGAGCCCGATTTGGGTGAGGCGGATGCGCGAGCCCGGCACCAAAAGCGCGGCTACCAGCGGGAAGGAGGCTGATGATGGGTCGCCCGGCACCGAAATGGGGGCGGCTTTCAATTCCGGCTGGCCATCCAGGCGGATAACGCGGCCTTCTGCCGTGTCTTCCACTGCGACTGTCGCGCCGAAATGGCGCAGCATATTTTCCGTATGGTCGCGCGTTGGTTCCGGTTCCACCACGCGGGTGGTGCCGGGCGCGCAAAGCCCCGCCAGAAGGCAGGCGCTTTTCACCTGGGCGGAAGCCACGGGCAGGCGGTAATCCAAGGGCAGCGGGTCTTGTGCGCCGCGCACGGCAAGCGGCAGGCGCCCGCCCTCACGGGTCCAGAATTGCGCCCCGGTGGCGGAAAGCGGGTCTGTCACGCGCTTCATGGGGCGGCGGCGGAGTGAGGCATCGCCGGTCATCACCGCGAAAAGCGGGTGGCCGGACAGCAGGCCTAGCAGCAACCGGGCCGCGGTGCCGGAATTGCCCATATCCAGCACATCGGCGGGTTCGGTCAGGCCGCCCACGCCACGGCCGGCAACGCGCCATTGGCCGGCGCTGAGCTTTTCCACCTCGGCACCCAGGGCGCGCATGGCGGCGGCGGTGCGCAGCACATCCTCACCTTCCAAAAGGCCGGTAATCTCGGTGGTGCCGATGGCCAGCGCCCCGAACATGAGCGCGCGGTGGCTGATGGATTTATCGCCGGCCACCCCGGCCTGGCCGGTAAGCGGGGCAGCGGGCTTGCTGGATCGGAAGGGGCGGGGTTCGGCGCTGGACATGGGGGCCGTTTGACATGGCAGGGCAGGCCATGGCAATGCGCGCGTCCCTGTTTTTACGGGATCACTTTGGGTTGTACCGGGGTGCTTCCATTCCAAACCCGCGCCCAGCGGAATTCATGAGGCGTTTGCATGGCGAAGCCAGAACTCGGCCTGAAGCGGACTTGCGTTGCTTGCGGCGGGAAATTCTATGACCTGACGCGCGCCCCGGCGGTCTGCCCGAAATGCGGCACGGAACAGCCGGTGGAACAGCCGCGGCTGCGCCGCGCTGGCGCCAACCCGCTGGATGAGCGGCTGAAGAAGGCGCCCGGCACGCCAGAGGCCGAGACCGATGATATCGAAGTGGAAGATATCGAAGGTGATGAGGCGATTGAGGACGCGGAAGAACTGGAAGACGATGCCGAAGATATCGGTGAGGATATCGAAGTCGGCACGGACCGCGACGAGGAACACTAAGTAAGTTCCGCCTGCGTCACTTGCTTTTTTGTGCGTGATGGGCGCGCCAATCACCTGAGGTGATGACGGATGCGCCGGAGAGGTTTTCCGGCGCCATCACATAGGCCCAGGCGCGGCGGCGCCTGCCTGTGGTGTCTGTGACAGTCAAAATCGTGCGGCGATACATGCCGCCGGCGGCACCTTCGGGTGCCGCATCTTCGATTTCATCCAATATCGGTAAGGCAGAGGCGATATCCTGAAAGGTCAGGATTTCGCCGCGTATCTGGCTGGCCGCGCCCAGAGAGACTGCAGGGTAATCGCCAAGATCGAAAAGCGTGCCGGTGGCTTGCGCGGGCAGGATGCTGGTGATGCCGGCCTGGGCCGCTGGGCCATGCCAGAAGCCGCCCTGCATCAGCGTGCCATAGACAAAAACATCCGCGAGCAGGTGGCAGCCTTCCGCGCCAATGGCCGCGGCTTCCAGGACGCGCGGGTGCAGGCCATGGGCGGCGAAGCCTTGGCGCACGGCGTTCAGATAGGCCGGTGGTGGCGCGACAAAATCTTCTTGGCGTTCGGGAATAACTTGGTAGGCGATGGCTTCCAGCGCTTGGCCATCCGGTAGGATGATGTGGCGCTGCCGGCGCTGATAGGCATGGGGCACGCCTTCCTTTTGATCAAGCGCGCGCCAGCCGGCTTCGGAGACTTCCAAGACAACGCCTTCAACATAGCCACCAAGGCGTGGCTGGAAATTCAGCACACCACCGCCGCGACCCTTGCCGAAGAAATCAAAGGCGAGTCGTGCATCGGGCAGGATGCCGGTGCCGATGGGCCTGACTGCCGCCGGATCATGGCCGGTGCGCGCGCACCAGGCGCGCCAATCCGCAGCATCTGTGTTGGAGCCATAGGCGAAGCTGTAGCGCGGGGCCATGGGGCGGATCAGCGGATGGCGAGCAGAATCAGCATCAATGTTCCAAGCGCGATGCGGTAGTAGCCAAAGGGCGTGAAGCCGATCCGCCCGATCAGCGCCAGCACTGCGCGCACGGTGATGAAGGCAACGATGAAAGCGGCGATGAAGCCAACGGCGATTTGGCCGAAGGCGCCCGGGTCAATCTCACTCCGCACTTTCCAAAGGCTGTAGAAGCTGGCGGCAAACATGGTGGGGATGGCAAGCACGAAGGAGAATTCCGCCGCAGTGCGCCGTTCCACACCGATCAGCAGCGCGGTGATGATGGTGGCGCCTGAGCGTGACGTGCCTGGGATCATCGCCAAGGCCTGGCCTAGACCGACGAGGACGGCGGCGAGTGGGCCGATTTCCGGCACGCTATGGATGCTGGGGGCAGGGCGCAGTTTTTCGATGGCGATGATCGCAATGCCACCTAGGATCAGGGCGATGGAGACAACCCAAGGATTGAACAGCAGCGTTGTGATGGTTTTGTGGAATAGCAAGCCAATGATCGCCGCCGGCAGGAAGGCGAGCATGAGGTTGATGACGTAATAGCGTTCCCGCCCTGGCTGCCACATGCCGCGCAGCAAATCCAGGATCAGGCCGCGATAGATCCAGCAGACTGCGAGGATCGCGCCAAGCTGGATGGAGATTTCAAAAACCTTGCCGGGCGGGCCCTGAAAGCCGATCAATTCGCCAAGCAAGATCAAATGCCCGGTTGAGGAAATGGGCAGGAATTCGGTGAAACCTTCGACGATGCCCATGAGCAGGGCGGAGAAAAGGGCGCTCAGGTCCATGCGCGTGATCCATGCGGGGCGCGGGCGGGGTGCCCGATTCGCGGTAGAGCATTTTCAAGCCAAGTGGCACACTTGGCGACTCGGAAAATGCGACCCCAAAAAGCGAATCATGCGCTCTTGCGCCGGGGCATGGCGCATGTCCAGACCCCGGCGAATGGCTTTTTAGTAACTCAGTAACGGTATTGTTCAGCCTTGAAGGGGCCTTGCGTCTCCACGCCGATATAGCCGGCCTGCTGCGCGGTAAGCGTGGTCAGCGTCGCGCCGACCTTAGCCAGATGCAGCGCCGCCACCTTCTCATCCAAATGCTTCGGCAGGGTATAGACCTTGCGCTCATACTTGGCGGTATTGGTCCAGAGTTCGATCTGGGCCAGGGTTTGGTTGGTGAAGGAAGCCGACATCACGAAAGAAGGATGGCCCGTGGCATTGCCAAGGTTCACCAGGCGGCCTTCAGACAGCAGAATGATGCGCTTCTGGTCGGGGAATTCGATTTCATCGACCTGCGGCTTCACATTATCCCACTTCATGTTCCGCAGCCCAGCCACCTGAATTTCGGAATCGAAATGCCCGATATTGCAGACAATGGCGCGATGCTTCATGGCGCGCATGTGATCAACCGTGATCACATCCACATTGCCTGTCGCGGTGACGAAAATATCGGCCATGGGCGCGGCCTGTTCCATGGTGACAACCTGGTAGCCTTCCATGGCGGCTTGCAGGGCGCAGATTGGGTCAACCTCACTCACCATCACGCGGCAGCCGGCATTGCGGAGAGAGGCGGCAGAACCCTTGCCCACATCGCCAAAGCCGCAAACCATGGCGACCTTGCCGGCCATCATCACATCGGTGCCGCGACGGATCGCATCCACCAGTGATTCGCGGCAGCCATAGAGATTGTCGAATTTCGACTTCGTCACGCTGTCATTCACATTGATCGCCGGGAAAAGCAGGCGCCCTTCCTTGGCCATCACGTAAAGCCGATGCACGCCCGTGGTGGTTTCTTCCGAAACGCCCTTGATGGCAGCAGCAAGC
>CAIMVB010000383.1 GCA_903844785.1 uncultured Rhodospirillales bacterium
CCCGCGCCAATGCAGCAGCCAAGCGCGACCCCTGGGCAAGCCGGGCTGGCCATCAGGCAGCCTTTTGGCCTTGATGGCCTGCCAATTGTGCCAATTGTGCCAATAGGTCCGGGCGGATTTCCCAATCATCCCGCGCCCGCCCCCAGCCTTCGCCGTTGCGGGCGGGATCGCGGCGGACCCAGCCAGCGGCTTCAAGGTCCAACAGCGCGACCTTCACCCTTTCAACCTCACGGATCGGGCCAGATCGGGCCAGCGTCCGGCTATTCAGCCTGTCCACCCTGCCGCCCTGGATCAGCTTCGCCAGCAGCCGGGCATCCCGCGCCGATGCTGGCAGGGCATCCACCCCAAAGAAGCGGACCGCCATGGGCTGGAAATATCCAGCCAGCAGCCCATCCGCCCGCGCGGTGGCGTTATCGTCAATTTCCCTTGGCGGCTCGCCACCATCAGCCAGCCAGGCGAGATGCTGGAAGATGACAGCCAGGCGCACCACAGCGCCAGCCATCTTGCCCATCCAGGCGCCCAGCAGCCCGCCTTCGTCCGCTTCTGCGACAGCTTCCCGCCGCGCCTGAATGATGGCCTGGGCAGCTTCAGTGAAAGGCAGCAACACAGGCTCCGGCGGCTCCCATGGCAGGGCTGCGAGTTTCATCAGCGCATCGCGCAACAGGGCTTCGGGCGGCTCACCCTTGGGGATGCTGGGGCGGCGTGGTGCGGGCCACACATACAGGAAGCGCGCTGCCAGCCCGTCATTGTCCGCCTCACCCAGCGCGGCGCGCGCCTTGTCCAAGGTGAGCGCACCAATGATCCCGGTGGTGAGATGTTCGATGATCGGCGCGGCGTCCCCGTCTTTCACCGTATCCACCGTGAAGCGCCCGCCACCATGGGCTTCCAGCCAGAATGCCCTATCCGCACCCTTGCCCGAATCATACCTGTCCATTCCGCCAATCCAGCCCGCCAATTCATCACGGAACAGCAGCAGCCCGCGCGGATTTGCGGCCATCATTTTCGCCAGCCTTTGCGTCGTTGCGTCACGAACAGAAAAGCGGCGGCGTTGCGGTGGATCAGGCGCGCGCGCATTGTCCGGCCTGGGCGGTGGTGCGGCCTTCAGCTTCGCGGCCTGCTTCACTTCGCCCTGCCAGATCGCCATGGCTTCGGCGGCTTCGGCCTTTGCCGTGTCATGGGTGCGTTCACGCTCCGCCCAGTCTTTATTGAGCGCACCTTCCATCGCTGCAATCGGCCTTTGGGCCACCCCAATCAATCCCGGAGTTTTCCCCGCGCTGGGGGTGCCGATACCTGCGCCCCAGATCACAGGCGGTTGCACGAATGCGCCCCAGGCTTGGCCCCATCGCGCATTGCCAAGCGCAGCACCCGTGACAGCCAGCAGATTCAGCATGACATAATCGGGCGGCGCGCCAGCATGTTCCGCCGCGGCTTCGATGTATTCCTGCCAGGGCTTAGGAAACAGGCCCAGCGGCAGGCGTGGCGGTGGTGCATCATCCGCCAAGATTGAGGAATCCAATTCGGGCCATTCGCGCGGCGGCGTGGCGGTGGCGGTTTTGGCCGAGTTCTCCCATGCGCGCTTGGCTTCACGCTCACGATTGGCCAGGCCCTTTTCCAACAGCCAGCCCTTGCAGATTTCATCCGCGCGGCAGGCGGCGATGAATGCCGCGTAGTCGCCAGCATTGGCGCGAATGCGCCCTGCAATTTCAAAAGCGCGCGCCGAGCGCGATTGATCGCGCCCGGCCTGGGGAATGCCGCCACCATCAGGCGGCGGCGTGAATGTTTCGCTTGCGAAGCGGATCAGCCAGGCGATTTCATCA